>JAZBOD010000075.1:0-3135 GCA_036350955.1 Desulforhopalus sp.
CACTGGCAAGGGGCGTTGCCCTGGCCGAAAAAAATCAGGCTGAACTGAGTGTCATCGAGATCATCCCTGCTCTTCCGGAGGAGTTCCAGGAAGAGACGATCGCCTCGATCTTTACCGAGTTAAAGGTGTTGACCGAACCGTACCGGCAGCGCCTGAATATCCACCTCGATGTGCGGATGGGCAAGGAGTTTCTCGAAGTGATCCGGGCTGTGCTGCGCCGGTCGCATGATCTGGTCATTACCGTTGCCGAAAACCCCGATTTTGTCCAAAGGCTGTTCGGCAGCAGCGATATGCATCTGTTGCGGAAATGCCCATGTCCCCTCTGGTTGATGAAACCGGCGGAAGAGAGGCATTACCACAATATCCTTGCCGCAGTTGATTTTAACCCCCACCAGCCCGCCCCGGAGGCACAGGCGTTGAACCGGCAGATTTTGGAACTGGCCGCTTCTCTAGCGCTGGCCGACGGCGCCACTCTCCACCTGGTCCATGCCTGGCATGCCTTTGGCGAGCGGGCCATTCAGTCTCGGGGAGACAGCATCGGCAAAAAACTTGCCGGCTACGCCGAAAAAGAGCTGCAACTCCACCAGAACGGTCTCCGGCAGCTTGGCAACCTGCTGCGTGACTCCCACGAGACCGATGGCTATAGTTCTCTCTTGCCCCGATTCCATCTGCTCAAAGGGGCACCGCAGAGGCTGATCCCGCAGCTGGCGGTTGACCTGGATGCCGATCTGGTGGTGATGGGTACGGTTGCCCGCACCGGGATAATGGGCCTGCTGATCGGCAATACCGCCGAGACAATCCTCGATCAGCTGGACTGTTCGGTTCTTGCCGTCAAGCCCGAGGGTTTTGTCACTCCGGTCACCCTGCCGAAATGATGCCGAGGTCGGCCCTTGCCGGTCTGCTGCTCGCTTTGATGGTCGCATCTTCCATCGCCAGTGGGTTGTGGCCGGTGATCCCTTCATGGCCTTCCGGGGTGTTTGCCTGGGGGGCCGGTCTGCTTCTTCTCAGCCGGGCGTCACGGCTGCAGATGATCCAGACGGCGGCTCTGCTGCTGGTCGGTGGGGTAATAATTGCCGCTGCCCTGAACAGTGGCGGCCAGCCGTCCTGGCCCCGGCTGCTCGATGCCAATACCAGCCTGTTGTCGATGCTTGCCGCGGTCAGTTTTTTGCGCCTTGCCGTGGTCGGTGGTGCAGACGATGCCCGGCAGCCGCCCCGGGGATTACCGGCATTTGGCCAGACCATGCTCGTCGTGGCCCTGTTTGGTGGGTTTATCAACATCTCCGCCCCGGTTCTGGTTGCCGATCATCTCTCCCGCCGGCAACCGCTCAGCCGTTTTGCGGCGCAGTCGATTACCCGGGTTTTCACCGGTGGGGCGACCTGGTCGCCGTTTTTTGCCGGGATGGCGGTGGTGCTCACCTACATCGCCGATGCTCAGCTGCTTCGCCTGATGCTGATTGGCCTGCCTTTTGCGTTGATTGGTTTGCTGCTGGTGGTCTGCGAGGCCGGCTTACGATTTCGGCCGCAGCTGGAGGTTTTTGCCGGCTATCCAATCACTATTGCCAATCTGTGGCTGCCGCTGATCCTGGCACTCAGCGTCATTTTCGGCCATGCTGTTCTCCCCCGGGTACCGATCCTGGCGATTATTGCCCTGGCGGCACTCGCGGTGAGCGGGACATTTTTGCTGTTGGCCAGAGGTGTGGCGGGTGCCTGCCGGCAAATCTGGGGGCACATCGCCCAGGGGTTACCCGGGATGGTCGGCGAACTGCTGCTCTTTCTTGCCGCCGGGGTACTGGTCGTCGGGCTTCAGGCGCTGGTTGCCGCAACCGAGTTGCGCCTGCCGCTGATTGGTGAGTTTGATCCGGCCATTGCCGCGACCCTGCTGGCCGCGATGCTGCTGACCTCCGCCTGCGGTATTCACCCGATAATCCCGATTGCGGTGATCACCCCGTTGCTCGAGCCGATTCATCCGGAACCGCATCTGCTGGCCATGACCTATCTGTTCGCCTGGAGTCTTGGCACCTGTGCCAGCCCGCTGTCGGCAATCAACCTGATTCTCCAGGGCAGATATGGTTTGTCAAGTACCCGGGCGGCGGTGGGAAACTGGCCCTTTGTCGCAGTGATGTTTTTCGTCGCCCTGGCCTTTCTCCACCTCGGCCATGCGCTTTGGGGGTGAGGGCTCAGGGGAGGAACTGCTGCAAGCGGGCAATCTCTTCCGCCCAGCGGTCGTTGTCCGGGGTCTCAAGAATGAGCGGGATGTCGTCGAAACGCCGGTCGGTCATGATCCGCTGAAACGGCGCCATCCCCAGTTCCCCCTCACCCAGGCTTGCGTGGCGGTCTACCCGCGAATCCCGTGGCTTTTTTGCATCATTGAGGTGCATTCCCCGGAGATAGGCAAAACCGATAACATCGTCAAAAGTCTGCCAGGTTTCGGCAAACCCTTCAGCTGAAACCAGATCATACCCGGCCGCCCAGGCATGGCAGGTATCGATGCATACCCCGATCCGGGTTTGGTCGGTGACCTGAGCGATAATCTCGGCTATCTGGACAAAACTGTGGCCGATATTGCTGCCCTGGCCGGCGGTATTTTCGATCACCAGGGTGACCCCTTCGCTGGCGTCGAGGGTCTGGTTAAGGGACTCGGCAACGGTGGCCAGGCAACGGCTGATTGGTGCGTCTCCCCCTGTTGCACCTTTTTCCAGATGACTGCCGGGGTGGAAGTTCAGGGTGGTAAGACCGAGCAGGTGGCACCGTTCTACCTCATCAAGGAAGGCGCGCCGCGATTTCTCCAGGGCTGTTCGGTCGGGGTGACCGAGATTGATCAGGTAACTGTCGTGGGCAAGGATCTGCCCCGGTCCGTATCCCAGCCTGGCGCAGTTCTCCTTGAAGGCGTGGATGTCGGCCGGATCAAGGGGTTTGGCCTGCCACTGCCGCTGGTTCTTGGTGAACAGGGCAAAGGCGGTGGCGCCGATCTGGTGGGCATTGAGCGGGGCATTCTGTACCCCTCCGGCTGCGCTGACATGGGCACCGATATATTTCATGGCACACTCTCCGTTGCTCGTTGTTGCACTGGCTGCGTTCTCTTGGTAATCAGGTCAATTGTCGGCAGATGGCCGATTGGCCATACCTTTCTCCGGG
>JAZBOD010000076.1:0-4137 GCA_036350955.1 Desulforhopalus sp.
GTTTGGGTTCAAATCACTCCATATCTTTGGCCATCCGGCCAGCCTGGCGGCCAAAAGGGATTCCCAGGCGGCGCATCCGGTGGCGCAGGGTATTGGGGTGTACGCCGAGAAGTGCTGCCGCTCCATGCTGTCCGCTGATCCTGCCGCCCGCCTGATGCAAAGCGTGGACGATATGCTGGCGAACCGCCGTGTCGAGTTGGACCAGACTGGGTTCCCCCTGCAGGGTGAGCCGCTCCGCCGCCAGGCTTGACAGCTCCCGGGGGCGGTCAAAGCTGAGCGGGCCGTGGCGGTGCTGAATCAGGGAACTTTCGATGAGGTTTTCCAGTTCCCGGACGTTGCCGGGCCAGTGGTGACGACCAAGTCCGGCCAGTGCCTCGGGGGCAACCTGGGGAACCGGCTGAATCCCGAGCATCTTCGATTTCTTGCGGAGAAAAAAGGCGGTGAGCGGGGCGATATCTGCCAGCCGTTCACGCAAAGGGGGGATGGTAATCGGAAACATGTTGATCCGGAACCAGAGATCCTCCCGGAAGCTGCCCTCCGCCACCATCTGACGAATATTCCGGTGGGTGGCGGTGATTACCCGGATATCGAGGCGAATTGGCGGTGAGCCGCCGACCCGTTCGATCTCCTCGGTCTGCAGCACCCTGAGCAGACGGATCTGCGCCCAGGGCGGCAGTTCGCCAATTTCGTCGAGGAAAATTGTCCCCTTGTGGGCGCGTTCAAAGCGCCCGCGGCGCTGGTTGACTGCCCCGGTGAAGGCTCCTTTCTCGTGGCCGAACAGTTCGCTGTCAATGAGGTTTTCCGGGATGGCGCCGCAGTTTACTTTGATAAACGGCTCCTTGCGGCGGGGGGAGAGCCGGTGGATGGCGTTGGCGATCACCTCCTTGCCGGTGCCGGTCTCGCCGAGGAGGAGGACAGTGTTCTTCAAGTGGGCGGTCTGCTCCACCCTGGCCATCACCTCCCGCAGACCACCGTCGGCGCCGATCACTTCGTCCCCGGAATGGCAGAGCAGTTCGTGGCTCAGGTAGCGGTTGTCCGAGACCAGCCGCTCCTTGAGGTCGTGGAGTTCCTGGTGTTTGAGGGCATTGGCCATGGCGATGGCGAAGGGTTCGCGAAGCTGGGCCAGGAGCCGGGCATCGGATTCGCTATAGCGCCCGGGCCCCCGGGCAAAGAGGTCGATCACTCCGAGTCGCTGCCCCTCGATAAACAGGCGCAGGGCGATAAAGCTGCAGCCGTGCAGACCGAGTTCGGGGACGATGATCCGCCCCATCGGGTCATCTTCCGGATGGTTGATGATCAGGTAATCCTGCAGGCGCTGGCCGCTTTCGATGGCCTGGATCAATTCGGTGGGGAGGGGAATGGTTTTTTCGATTTTCCGGCCACCCTGGTCGTCGGCCATGGCGACATAACGGATCGCGTTGATCCCCGGTTCATAGATATTGAGGTAGATCGCATCGGCGGGAAGCACTTCGCGGAGAAAGCGAAAGCTGCGCCACAGGGCAACTTCCACCTCAAGGCTGCTGCAGATCAGCAGGGTGGCCTGCTTGAAAAAGAGGTTGTCGTCCATGTTCGGTAAAGTCACCGTATCTGGGATATTGTTCGGCAATTCACTGTATATGGTGAAAAAGAATACCAAATATGGTGAAAATGTGCCAGCTCTTTTCTAACATCTTGAAACTAAAACTTTAAAATTCCGGAACGTTCTTTGCTATTTAATGCGGGCTGACGCCCGTAACTCAAAGACGATGATCCCCTCCCACAGCAGAGGGGATAAGTACCTTCACGAAATCCATTCTTAAAAAACAAGAAACGAATTTCTAAGGTACTAAAAGCGGGCAAGGGACGGCTGGCCACCCTCCGGGGCAGCAAGCTCTGCCTGGCCGGCTGCTGCGGCGGAATTTTCTACCTTGAGGTGAGAGCGGATGAAGAGGATCACCAAGATCATCGATTCAGGGGTATCTGGTCTGTCGGCCAGGCTTCTTGCCGCTCTGTTGCGCCGTCTGCCGCTGCTGCTGATGGCAAGGGCCAGGTTGTCACCCTCCTTCCGCCACCGGCTGGCGGAAAAAAATTTCACCGCGCGGATTGGGGTCCGGGCCGATGGGCTTGAGAGCGCCTTGAGTTTTACCGGGGGAAGAGTTGCCCGCTGCCTGCCACCGGCTGGCGGGGCTGAAGTGGAGATCATCTTCAGCGACCGGGCGACCGTCCTGCACCTGCTCCGCCAGCCCGGTGATATGCTTGGCCAGTTGAACGCCATGAAAAATTTTCGGGTCGATGTCCACGGCCCGGACGAACTGGTGATCTGGCTGCTGCAGACCTTCAAATTGCTCACCACTGGCGATAGGGGGCCGACCTGCGGCAACCGGGTGGGCGGTGGGGTCGTTCGTTATGTCAACAATACCAACGGTGGACCGGTCTTTGTCTATGTCCGGGACGGGCGGATTCTCCGCATCACCCCCATCGAGTTTGAGGAGAGTGACGGCGCGTCCTGGACCATTCACGCCCGGGGCCGAGCCTTCACGCCGCCGCGGAAAGGGACGGTCAACCCCTATGTCTTTGGCCTGCGTTCACTGATTTATTCGAAGGACCGGTTGCTCTACCCGATGCGTCGGGTCGATTTCGACCCGAACGGCGAGCGTAACCCGGCGGGCCGGGGCACCTCGGGCTATGTGCGGATCAGCTGGGACGAGGCGCTGGATATCGTTGCCGCCGAGATCCGCCGGGTGAAAAAACAGCAAGGGCCGGGGGCGATCATCAACAGCTGCGGGTCGCACCATACCTGGGGCAATATCGGCTACTGGCTGAGCGCGAGAACCCGCTTCATGAATTCGATCGGCTCCAGCCAGGTAGCCCATAACCCCGACAGCTGGGAAGGGTGGTACTGGGGGGCGATGCACCACTGGGGCAACTCGATCCGCAATGGCGCGACCGACACCTACGGTACCGTCGAGGACTGTCTGCGCGAAGCGGAGATGATCGTTTTCTGGTCCAGTGACCCGGAGTCGACCTCCGGGGTTTACGGTGCCTTTGAGGGGACCCTCCGCCGCCAGTGGGCGAAGTCCCTGGGGATCCAGATGGTCCATATCGACCCCTACTACAACCACACCGCCGCCCTGCTCGGCGGCAAATGGATCGCGCCGCGGCCGGACACCGGCAATGCCATGGCCCTGGCCATCGCCTGGGTGTGGATAGAGGAAGGGCTCTATGATGAGCAGTACGTGGCGGCGAGAACGGTCGGTTTTGACCGCTGGCGCGACTACATCCTCGGCAAGGTCGATGGCATCGCCAAGACTCCGGAATGGCAGGAGGCGGAGACCGAGGTTCCCGGCCGGGTGGTCCGGGCCCTGGCCCGGCAGTGGGGCAGCTGCAAAACCTACCTCTCCCCAGGTGGCCTGGCTGGCTTCGGCGGGGCCTGCCGCTGCGCCACCGGGATCGAATGGGCCAGGTCGATGGTCTGCTTGATGGCGATGCAGGGGCTGGGAAAACCGGGGGTGAATATGGGTTGCCTGCAGCAGGGGGCACCGGTGGATACCCATTTTTACTTCCCCGGCTATGCCGAGGGGGGCTTTTCCGGCGACCTTGACCATACCGGTCTGCGGGTGAACCTCTACCAGCGGATGCCGCAGCTGCCGACGATGAATCCGGTGGCCCAGGTGATTCCCCGCCTGCGTATCCCCGAGGCGATCTTCGGCGACGCCTGCGAGGGCTACCCCACCGACCCGAAGTCGATCGAGGGGCAGTTCCGCCGTTTCGCCTACCCGGCACCGGGCTATTCACCGGTGCGGCTCTACTACAAGTACGGCGGGTCCCATTTCGGCACCATGGCCGAATCGAACCGTTACGCCAGGGCCTATCGGAGTGAGCGTCTCGAATTCGTGGTCAATCAGAGTATCTGGTTTGAGGGTGAGGCAAAGTTTGCCGATATTCTCCTGCCGGCCTGCACCAATTTTGAGCGGTGGGATATCGGTGAGACCGCCAACTCCGGCGGTTACAGCCACCACCAGTTTATCCAGTGGAATCACTGGGTGATCACCATGCAGCACAAGTGCATCGAACCCCTCGGCGAGTCCCGCTCAGATTACCAGATTTTCCTCGACCTCGCCTGTCGGCTGGGCCTCGGCAACCTCTTTTCCGAAGCGA
>JAZBOD010000077.1:0-2562 GCA_036350955.1 Desulforhopalus sp.
ACACCGGGCCATTGAGACAGACGTGGGTATAGTCGCCCTGGTGATTGAGCCGGCTGCAGCCGAGACAGGCGCCCATGCCGCAGGCCATGACACTCTCCACCGAGGCCTGGCAGCTCACTCCGCTGCGACGGCAGAAGGCGGCAACCGCCGCCATCATCGGCTCCGGGCCACAGGTGTAGACCACGCTTCCCTCAGGAATCTGCAGCTCGCCAAGCAGATCGGTGATCAGCCCGTGATGGCCAAGGGAGCCGTCGTCGGTGGCGGTATGCAGCTGCAGGCCGCAGGCGGCAAAATCACCCAGCAGCGGGGCGAGTTCGTCGTGCCGCCTGGCCCCGAGCAGCAGGCTGTCGGCGGCATACCTGGCCTTTGTCCGGCGGATCTCTTCGGCGAGAAAGAGCAGCGGAGCAATGCCCAGCCCACCACCGACGAGAATCGCCCTGGCCTCCTTTTTCAGGCGAAAGCCCCGGCCCAGAGGGCCGAATACCGCCAGGTGACTCCCGGGCTGCACCCCGGCAATCAGCTCGGTGCCGCGACCGACCACCTTGAAGTAGACCTGGATGGTTCCCTCCGCCGCGGTCCGGTGGAGGGAAAAGGGCCGGCCGAGCAGGGGGTCACGGCCGGCACCGGGGCGGACCATGACAAACTGACCGGGCCTTGCCGCAGCGGCGATCCGGGGGGCGGCAAGGGTCAGTCGCCAATGGTCGCTGGCGAACTGCTCAACTCGAGTAACGGTGACATTTTCCTGGTATTGTGCCATAGTTAGCCTTACAATCAGAGGAACAGCAGACTGGCAGCCGAGCGTAGTTCACTGAATTTGAACAGGAACCCTTTGCCGATGATCACTCAATCTTTTCCGGTATTGCTTATCGCCGGGCTCTTCGGGGCCATAGTCGGCAGCTTTCTCAACGTGGTCATCCTTCGCCTGCCGGAAAAAGAGTCGCTGCTCTTTCCCGCCTCACACTGCCCGCACTGTAATACCCCGCTGCACTGGTACGAGAACATCCCGGTGCTGAGTTATCTCGTGCTCCGCGGGCGATGCGGCCACTGCCGGGCAGGGATCTCCTGGCAGTACCCGGTGGTCGAACTGCTCACCGCCCTGCTCGCCGCAGCGATTGTCTTCCGCTTCGGCCTGAGCTTTACCGCCGCAGGCTACTTTCTCTTTGCCGCCGCGCTGGTGGTGGTGATCTTTATCGATATCCACCTGCAGATCATTCCCGATCTGATCAGCCTGCCCGGCATTCTCCTCGGGGTGCTTTTCGCCCTGTTCAGCGACGCCCTCAGCTGGCAGAGCTCACTGATCGGCCTGCTCGCCGGTGGCGGGGTGCTCTATGCCGTGGCCATGGGGTACCTGCTGTGGCGCAAGATTGACGGGATGGGTGGCGGTGACATCAAACTGTTGGCGATGATCGGTGCCTGGCTCGGCTGGCAGTCACTGCCCTTCGTCATCCTCGCCAGTTCCGCCGGCGGGGCGCTGGTCGGGATTCTCGCCATGATTCGCCAGGGCAAGGGCGGCCAGTCGCGGATTCCCTTCGGGCCGTTTCTCTCCCTTGCCGCCCTGCTCTACCTCTTCTTTACCGAACAGATCGCCTATGCGTATCACCTCTATCTTACCGGCCAGTGGCCGTGAACCACTTCAGGGCTGGGCGAGCAGTTCATCAGCCAGCTGCTGCCCCCGGGCAAAGGCCTCGTCGAGCTGCTCCCGGGAGTGGCCATAGCCCGGGTAATGGCGACGGAACCAGGAGTTTTCCCGCCGGACCATTTTCCCGCGTAGCTGAAGGACCAGGCCGATTACCCGCCACGGTTCGCGGATCGGGTGGCAGAATACCAGCGGCGGATCTACCTGCGCCCCGCAGCGCTGCAAGGCCCGACGCAGGCTGAAGAGATGCCAGCGCCAGTAAGAGCGGCAGGATATCACTGGCAGCACCCGCCGACCGGCAAAGAGCCGGGAACCGTAGAGATCAAAAAAGGCCAGTACCGGACCACTGGGCTGAAATGACCAGGTCGGTCCGGCGACGATGATCCGGTCCCAGTCGGTAAAGCACGCCTCAGCCGGCGGTTTGACCGCCATCCGCCGGCGAAAGAAGGTTACCGTCATCGCCCACAGCAGCCGGAGGTTGCTGCGAAAGGGAAATTCGTATGGCGAGACCGGTTCAAGGCGCTGGAGGGTTACCGAGATGTCGGCGGTGGCCAGCCCTTCACTGAATTTTTTCAACAGCAACCGGGTCTGCTGGGTATAGGAGTAATACACTATGAGTACCCGTTTGCTCGCCAAGGGCCACCCTTGAGGTTGTGTCGAAATCTTCAGTCTTGCAGTTCCTGCCCTTGACGAGACAGCTGCTGATTATACCGAGCTCCATCCCGTCAAGGCACTTATCCCCTCTGTTTACCAAAAAAAAAAGCCCCCGACAAGAGATGTCGGGGGCTCGGACCTCACAGTGGTTAAGGTCAACTCAGGGGTTATGCCTCAACTTCGTGCTCGACGCCGACGGCGATCTTATAGAGCACCGACACCAGGAAAAAACCGGTGGCCCAGATGCCCAAGGTGATGCCGATCTCGTTGGC
>JAZBOD010000078.1:0-13416 GCA_036350955.1 Desulforhopalus sp.
CGCTCAGTGACATCGCGGAGGATCGACTGGTAGGTTCCATCGGGAAGGACCCCGGAGCGCATTTCCACCGCCACCAGGGTGCCATCGGCATGGACCAGGGTTCGGTCGCGGGTGACGATCTCTCCCTGAGCGAGGAGATCAAAGCGAAAGGGTTGCTCGGCAAGGCTTTGCCCGGTGAAGGGCAACTCGCTGACGTGCCTGCCGACCAGGTCGGCTTCGCCCAGGCCGAGCATGGTGCAGATACTGCGGTTGGCCCGGGTTATCACCCCTTCCGGAGAGCCGACCAGAATCCCGTCCAGAGCCAGTTCAATCTGCATCCGGCTCCACTCTTCACTGCGGCGCAACTCCTCCTCGGCACGCTGGCGGAGGATAATGTCCCAGGCCATTTCACCGAGGCTGGTAACCAGTTCAACATCCCCGTCGGTATACTCTTCCTTTTTGTTGCCCACCCCGAAAATGGCGACAATGGTCTCCTCCCTGAAGATCGGCACGACCATTTCCCGGTGGACCTCGGCGTGCCCGGGTGGCAACCCGCGGCGGTGGGGCAGGGTTTTATAGTCATTATGGATCACCGCCCGACGCTCGCGGATGCAGTCGACCCACACCCCGGCCTGGTCAACCGGATAGTGCTGACCCTGCCCCTCCGCCCGACAAAAGTGGGCGGTGGTATTCCGTGACCAGGCCTGGAGATGCAGGGTCCGCTGGTCTTTTTCCAGGAAATGGAAAAAACCAATACTGCTGTCGGTCAGGGCCTCAGCCTCATCCATAACCCGGGCCAGCAGATCGGTGAGGGAGAGACCGGTTGCCTCCTGGCTGAGGCGCAATCGGGCGTGGAGGAGTTTTTCCACCTGCCGCTGCTGGGTTATGTCCCGGGCATAGACGGCGATCCGGGTGATCTCGCCATTGTCTTCCCGGACCGGGTAGATGGTAGTTTCCAAAACCCGTCCGTTACGCTGATCGGTAATCGATGCCGGAGCGCCGGAGGAGAGGACCTCGGCTACCAATTTTTGACGGCGCTCGGCCACCTCCGGCGGAAAGAGGGCAAAAACATTGCTGCCAAGAAGATCCGATACGCTCGTGGCCAAGCGCCGGGCCATCGCCTGGTTAGCCGCCTTGATGGTTCCCTGCCGGTCGAGCAGGGCAATGGTTTCGCTGGAGGCATCGAGGATTGCCTGGAGATTCTTTTCACTCTGCCGCAACAGCTGTTCGGCCTGTTTCCGGGCGGAGATGTCGCGCAGAAAAGCGATCAACCGACCACCGTCAATCGGCTGGTACTGAAAACTGACTTCGACGTCATAAAGTTCCCCGTCCTTGCGCCGGTGCCGAGCTTCAAAGTGTCCTTCACCCTTTGCCTGGAGATTTTGCCAGAAGGTTTCAGCAGCGGTCGGCTCCTTGACAACCGTGATCTCAGCAAGGTTTTGGCCGACAAGCTCCTCTTCGCGGTACCCGCCCATCCGGCAGTAGGCCTGGTTAACCGTGAGGATTTGCCCCTGACCGTCGGTGATGAGAAAACCGTCGAGGGCGGTATGGAGGATGGTCGCATAGCGCTGCCGCTCCTGGTTGAGCTCACGAAACAGGGTATCAAGAGGCCGTTTCAGCTGGGCGGCAACCAGAGCGAGGTAGAGCAACAGGAAGGAAAGACCATGGAGATAATGGCCGAACACATTGGAGAAACCGTAGATATCGAGGTAGGCGGCAAAGAAGAGTTCGCCACCGATCGCCGCCAGCAGGGCAAAGGAGATCAGGCGAAAGACCTGGCCATGAAAGGCGTGGCGCTGGCGGAAAAGCAGGAGCAGGGCAATGAGCAAGGCCAGGCAGACCAGATACTCGCTCACCTTTTTAAACGGGGTGAGGCCGGAACCCTCCAGGTAGCTGACCGGAAATATCCGCCAGAAAAAGATCAGCAGGACCATGAGCAGACAGATGCCGCCCCAGAACAACGCCAGGTGCCCCGCCTGGGGAGTGCGGCGAAGCAGAAAGGGCAGAGAGAGCCAGGCCAGCGCCTCGATAAACCGGGCGGCCAGCCAGAGCTGGGTCGGCAGATTAGCCCCCCAGTCGGCGGCAAAGATCCCCATCCCCTGATAGGCCAGGGTGTGGAGCACGGTGATCACCGCAATGGCCAGGTAGGCAAAGCCAATGCTCAACAGCCCGCTGTTCTCAACCAGGTGGCGGGTATTCCAAGCGAGGGTGAAGATGGCGATTGCCACCGCAACGGTAAAGAGTTCGACCAGGCTGTGGAAGAGGAGAAAATTCTCCCGGCTGAGGAGAAAGAGCACCGCAACCAGGCCAAACCAGAACCCGCCCCAGAGGGCGGCAGCCCGCCGCCCCTCGGGACGGCGGAGAGCCTTCCCGGTTTGTTGATCGCCCGGGGAAAGGGTTGCTGCGGAAGCTGCTTCAACCGTCATGGTCACTACTCCACTCTGTGCTGTGCCGGGCTGTCCCGCCCGGAAAACCTCCTTTCAGGCCAGGCGAAAACCGTACCAGGGTAAAAGAGGCCGCCATCGGTGTGGCGAAGGCTATTGAGCATACCTGAATCTGCCGACCATTGCATTCAATTCGTCGGCCAGAACCTGCAATTGTTCAGCATTTCTGCTCATCTGTCGGCTGTCGCCGAGCAGCCGTTCGGAGACCGAGGTGACCACGACGATCTCCCGGGCAATCTCGGCGGCTACGGCACTGCTCTCGGAGACGTTTTCATCGACCAGGACCATGCCTTGTGAGGCCTCGGCAACACTGCCGGCAATTTCCCGGGTGGTCACCGACTGCTCTTCAACTGCAGTAGCCATACTGCCGACGATATCGTTGACATTGTCAATCACCGTGGAAATTGCCGCGATCTGGTCAACCGTTACCGCCGTTGCCTTCTGCATCCCCTCGATCTGGTTGCGGATCTCCTGGGTGGCATGCACCGTCTGTTTGGCCAGATCCTTGATCTCCCCGGCCACCACTGCAAAGCCCTTACCCGCCTCGCCGGCACGGGCCGCCTCAATGGTGGCGTTGAGCGCCAGCAGGTTGGTTTGGTCGGAAATGTCGGTAATGGTATCGGTGACCTGGCCGATCGACTGTGCCACCTGCTCCAGCTGCCCGATCAGCAGCGAGGCCTCTTTCGCCTGGCCTACCGCCGCACCGGTCACCGTCCGGGCCTTTTCCGAGTTCATGGCGATTTCGTTGATGGTACTGCTCATCTCTTCGGTGGCGGTGGAGACCATGTTGATATTGGTCGACGCCGCACCGCTGGCACCGGCCACCGACTGCATGTTGGCGCTCATCTGCTCGGCGGCGGAGGCTACCGTGGCGGATCGCCCGGACATATCGACGGCGCTGCCTGAAAGGGTCCCGGAGAGTTTGGAAAGTTCGCCCGATGTTCCGCCGAGGCTCCCGGCGGTGGCGGCAATCTCGGCAATCATTTTTTGCAGTTTATCGAGGAAGATATTGAAGTATTTGGCCAGATCGCCGATTTCATCGGCACTCTCCACCCGAAGCCTGAGGGTGAGATCCCCTTCACCCTCGGCAATATCGCGGACCATGGCCAGGGTCTTGCGCAACGGGCCGGTGGTTTTCTGCAGAACAACGATCAACAGGCCGGCGACAATCAGTACCGAGACAATCCCGCCGATAATGCTGATCCATACGGTTTTTTCGGCAAGCTCACCACTGACCACGGCAATCTTGTCGATGGCACTTTTCGCGGTGGTGCTGTTCTGGACCTGGACTTCGCCATTGATCTGCCCCATCATCGCGGTGATCTTTTCCCCTTCTGAATGGAGAATGCTCGTGGAAAGGTCGGCGTTATTTTTTACCAGTTCGGCAAAGCGTTGCGACATCACCGCAATCTTTTCCTGGATCAGGGCGCCATCCAGCGCCAGTTCAACCGAGCCGAGGGTTTCCCCTTCAACCTCGATCATCGCATTGAAAATCATCACCTGCGGGTCGTTTCTTGCTCCGTCGAGGATTTTCGCATAGCGGTCGCCCTCGGCCCCTTTGTCGAGATACCCCTTGATCTTCAGATTTTCCCGGTCAAAATAGCGGGTCATCAGCTGCTCATCCGGGCGAAAATAGAAGGCATAGATCACTGCCGGGTCTTTCAGTGCCGCCTGGACAAAACCGTTCAAAGCCTGGAAATCCTTATTGAGTACCGCCGTCGGGGCAACCCGGGCAAGAAGCAAGGTTACCGCTTCGCCGTTTTCCCGGATCATCTCAATCCACTCCGAGCCAAGCATCGATTTCTCCAGTTCCAGGGCGGCACTGGTCGACCGGGCCAGGTCGCGTCCCGAGGTTTCGGTCATCGCCTGCAAAGCGGTGCCCATCTCGCTCTGCAGATGCTGAAGATGACGGGTGGTGCCGCTGTTGGCATCACCGAGCATGGTGGCAATCTCGCTCTGCAGGGAACGGTTCAACTGCCGCTGGGTGAGAAACGAAGAGAGGGAGAGGAGAAAAATAGCGAGAATGACGATCAAAACAATGGGAATAAGTACTTTACTCCGCAAGCCAAAGCGACTCCCGGTGGCGGTGTTTGCCTGTCGCACGTCCATTTGTGTCCCCTTACTGGTCTTTGGTTGATCTTCACCGCACTGCCAACTGGCCAGAAATTGTTCACCTCAGCCAGGCCGGGTCACATCCTCCTCACCGGTTTTGGCCGAGAGGAGGATGTCTCGGAGTGAGCGGGCCGGCTAGCTCCCCTGGGCGTAGGCGCCGATTTTCAAGGTTTGCTGGAGCGCCTCGACCGGAGCGTAATCGAGCGGGGCAGACCAGCCAACCACCTTGGCCGCTTTTGCCGCCGGGTGGTCAGCGGTCAACTGAAGCAGGGCTGCCTGAACCCGGTCGGCAAGCTCCACCGGGGTAGCCGCTACCCGGGCCAGGGGCCACTCGGGGTAGAGGGCGGTACTGGTCAAAAACGGAAAATCGGCGGGCTGGAGCTGGTTGAGAACTTTGAAATCATCGAGGAAGACGGTGCCGGCGGCTACCAACCGCTCGAGGGTATCGGTACGGACAGTACCGGCTTCCACCGCACCGTTCTGCACGGCGAGCAGGACATTTTCATGTTTGCCACCAAACTCCAACTTGGCAAAATCCTGGTACGGGTCGATGCCGGCGTCCAGAATTTCCTTATAGGCCATCTGCCAGCCGCCAAATGACGCATCGTCCACCGCCATAAAGGTTTTCCCGTTAAGATCGTTCAGGGAGTTGATATCCGCACGGTCGGCGCTGGTGACGATCAGCCCGCCGAAAGCGTTGGTGGCCTTGCCCTGTCGGGAATTGACCATGGTTGCCACCGGCACACTGCCGAAACGGACTTTGGCCTCAATAAACATCGACGAATTGATCAAAAAGAAGTCGACCGCGCCGGTGTCGATCGCCTCGTTGACTGCGGAAAATTCCAGCGGGATAATCTCAAAAGAGGTGTCGGCCAAGGTTGCCGTCAGATAGTCGGCGGTGGCTTTCCACCCGGCCAGCGCTTTTGCCGGACCATCCTTGGCAAGTACCCCGATTTTCACTGGCGCAGCAGCCCAGAGAGGGAGAGCGGTAAGAAGCGTGGTCATGACCAGAGCAACAAACAGCAATCGACATTTTTTCATCTTTTTCCTCCTCTGCAAAGAGATCTTGACTCACCCTGCTTAAGGGGGGGGGTGAGTCCCTTGGCGAAATGCACAATTAACCAGCAAGAGAGAATTTCTCAGCTAACCGGGCCTTTTGCAAAACGCAGAGTTTCGCGCAACATCAAGGCATGCGAAAAATTTTACCTCAGGCATATAATGGATATTCTGAGGATAAAATTTTGACCATCACGCAGGATTTGGGCAAAAAGATCGTTGTGCAAACGGCTCAACCGAAATGCTCTGTGCTGCCGGGCCAGAAAACCTGCTGCAGGATATGGTATCACCATTTGGCAGGCAAATTCAAATTCCTGAAGAAGAAAAAAATAGCTAGGCAACCTGCTCGGCCTTGCCGGAGAGTCCATCGCCATCTGCCCCAGGGGAAAAAAGCCCAGGGCAATCCCCGCCGGGCGTGACGGACATTGCCCTGGCAGGCGTTTTCCCATTGTTTTTCTTGCTGAAATTAATTCAATTAGCTACTCTTATGCTGATGAGAGGCGCTGATCCCAACCCGATCGGTGATGGACCCCAGCCGTGCAGCCTTACCTCCCCACCGCCATGTACCGGATTTGTCAAAGATTGATGGTTTTCCTCTGTCTGGCCGCCCTGCTGGGACCTGCTTTGTCGGGATGCGGCGAGGACGAGCCGGTCATCGTCGTCGATCTGGAAAAACGCTCGGAATTTGTTGCCCCCGCCCAGGATCGGTTCATCACCTACAGTTACCTGCCGCAGTACTCCCACCAGGTCTCCTACGCCAGACACCGGCTGCTGGTCGACTATCTCGCCCGGGAAACCGGCCTTCCCCTGCGCCAGGTCTTTCCCGACACCTTTGACGAGCACGAGAAGATGGTCCATCGCGGCGAGATCGATATCTCCTTTTCCAACCCTTTCGTCTACGTCCGGATGGCCCGGGGCGGAGTGCGGGCCTTTGCCCGGATTGTCGAGAAATCCGGCCGCCCCGACTTTTACAGCCAGATCATTGTCCGCGCCGACAACAAAATCATCAACACCCTCGACGACTGTCGAGGCAAACGCTGGATCGCCGTTGATCAGGCCTCGGCCGGGGGGTATCTCTTTGCCCTCGGCCATTTTCACGACGCCGGGATCAGCTACGGCGATTTTGCCGAAGTGGCCTTTGCCCCCGGCCCGGGTGGCAAGCAGGAGAAGGTCGCCCTGGCGGTCTACTCCGGGGTATACGATCTCGGTTCGGTGCGGGACGGAACTCTGGAACTGCTCGCCAACAAAATCGATCTCTCCCAGATCCGGGTTCTCGCCGAGAGCCGCCGCTATCCGGGCTGGGTATATGCCGCCCGCCCGCAACTCGATCCAGAGGTGGTCGCCGCCATCGCCAGGGCCCTCTTCGCCCTCGACGCAACCAACCCGGAGCATGCGCCGATTCTTGAAGCGGCCCATTTCCGCGGGGTCATCCCCTCCACCGACGAGGACTACCAGTCGATTCGTGAGCTGCAGAGTTCACTTGGCCTGGATTAGGAAAAGGGGGAAGAGTGTCCCGGTTTTTTCACCTGCACTTCCGCACCAAGATTGAACTGGGGATCACCGCCCTGGTCCTGATCACCGCCCTTCTTCTTGGCCTGGCCGCCGGACGGATCGCCGCTGATGCGCTGAAACTCGAGCACCGCAAACGTGGCCTGGCGCTGGCGGAGATTCTCGCCACCCGCGCGGTTGACCCGATGCTTGCCCGTGACCTGCTCCGCCTGAAAAATATTGTCGACGATCTGAAGAACCTCGAGGGTGATATCCTTTACGCCTTTATCCAGGATGCCGACCACCGGGTGATGGTCCACAGCTTTCCGGGGGGGTTCCCCGTCGATCTTCTCCAGGTGGAGGTAGCGCCGGAAGAGTTGGTCGGCACCCATCTCCTCTCCGCCGATGGCCAGCTGATCGACGATTTTGCGGTGGTGATGACCGCTGCCGGCGACCACCTCGGCACCGTTCGCCTGGGGATTTCCCGCGCCACCATCCAGGCGGTGGTCAGTCGGCTGCTGGTTATCGTCGCTGCCATCGCCCTTGCCGTCCTGATTCTGGCGGTGCTCGCCGGCACCTGGTTCGCCCGGCGGATCACCGCCCAGCTGGCTCTGCTCAAAGGACACGCCGAGGACATCATCCGGGGCAATCTCGACCTGCAGGCTGGCCCGGTGCTCGAGCGCAACTGCTGGGAGATCATGGAGTGCGGCAAAACCGAGTGCCCGGCCTACGGCGACGTCCGTCGACGCTGCTGGTATCTGGCCGGGACGATGTGCGTCAACTGCCAGAATCTCGACTACCCGGCAAAGATCGACTCCTGCCGAAACTGCCGGATTCATCAACTCAACCGGGGCGATGAGATCCAGGATCTCGCCGAGGCCTTTGATGTGATGGCCATCAGCCTCGACCGCCATATTCGCGAGATCCGTGAGGCGGAAGAGGCCTTGCGGCACCAGCAGCAGCTGATGCAGACCATCCTCGACGCCACCCCCGACCTGATCAGCCTGCTTGATCGGGAGCTGATCCACCGCAGCCCCAACCGGGCCTTTGCCCGCTCGGTCGGGCTGTCGCTGGACAAGGTGGTCGGCAGAAACGATTTCGATCTCTTTGCCGAGACGACCGCCAAACGACGGAGTCAACGCAATCAGGAGGTGCTCGCCTCCGGCAGACGGGCCGAACTGGAAGAGCATCTCGAAAGCGAAGACGGCGAACGCTGGCTGCATACAGTGGTCGTCCCGGTATACGACACCGACCAGCAGATCAGCGGCGTCCTCTGGACCGCCAGAGATATTACCGAGCTGCGAAAAACCCAGCTGCAGCTGATCCAGGCTCAGAAGATGGAGTCGTTAGGCAAGCTCGCCGGCGGGGTTGCCCACGAGATCAACACCCCCCTCGGGGTGATCCTTGGCTATGCCCAGTTGCTCCAGGATGACGTCGAAGCGGGCAGCCAGGCCGCCGAAGATCTGCAAACCATTGAAAAACAGGCCAAGGTGTGCCGGAAGATCGTCGCCGACCTGCTTGGTTTCTCCCGCCAGACCAAAAGCAGCAAGGCCGGGATCTGTCTCAATAACACCCTGCTCGAAGCAATCGCCCTGATTCGCCACTCTTTTGGCATGGACCAGGTGGCGATTGTCGTCGACCTCGACGACCGCACCCTGCAGGCGTACGCCGATGCGGAAAAGTTAAAACAAGTGTGGATCAACCTCCTCAACAATGCCCGCGATGCCATGCCCAAAGGCGGTACCATCGGGGTCAAGTCCCGCCTTGATAGCGCACGGGAGATGGTCCAGGTGTGGTTTGCCGACAGCGGCGAAGGGATCAGCGAGGACAATCTTAAACGGATCTTCGACCCCTTTTTCACCACCAAGCAGGTGGGCAAGGGTACCGGTCTCGGCCTTGCGGTATCCTTTGGGATAATCGAAGAACACGGTGGCACCATCCAGGTGGAAAGCCCGGTACCACCAAACTTTACCTGTCAGGGTTTTGTCGACCTGCCCAAGGGGAGCGGCGGGACCCTTTTTATCATTGAGCTTCCCTACGACAGCAAAGTGTAAAGGAGATTGGCGATGGCCCATATTGTTGTGCTCGACGATGTTGAAGACGCCGCCGTGATGATCAAACGGATCCTTGAACGTAAAGGTCACCAGGTTGCGGTGTTTACCGACGAAGAAGTTGCCCTGGCCCATGTCGCGGCGAACCCGGTAGACCTGGCCATCCTTGACATCAAACTGAAAAAGATGAGCGGAGTAGAGGTTCTCGAGGAGATGAGACGCTCCTCGGCACATATCAAGGTGATCATGCTCACCGGCTACCCTACCCTGGAAACCGCCCAGGAATCGCGGCGGCTCGGGGCCAGTGAGTACTGCGTCAAACCGATCGACCGGGATGAACTTGAGGAAAAAGTGGCGGCGGTTCTCGCCGGTTGATTTTTTTTGAGGGTGCAGGACGAACCGGCAGCAGGACTTACCGAAAACCAAGCTTGCCCGAGAGGAAGACCCCGGAGGACGAGAGAAAAGGAAACTTTGAGCATGGGACAGTGTGTCAACCACCCGGATCGCGAGACCCAGTACATCTGTTTAAAACACCAGATCTACCTCTGTGAGGAGTGCCTGCAGTGCCGTGATCCGAAGATCTATTGTAAATATCGCTCCGCCTGCACCATCTGGTTCCTCAGCCGGCGCCAGAAGGGCCTGGACGGCGACGAGCCTCAGGGGGCTAGCGGACCCTGAGCAGCAGCCTGGGCGAAGATCGCCCGCAGTGTGCGGTTTTCGGCAACATGTACCCGCCATTTTTTATTGATCAGCTTATCGGCGTAATATTTTGAAAAATCGGCAATCTTGATAAAATGAGGGTTGCCGATCCCGTCAGCCAGAACCAGCCGGGGCCGGTGAGCATCGCGATACTGAACCAGCAGATTTGGCGGGGCCGGGTCACAGGCGATCACCTGGTCGGCAAGCAACCGCTGGTGCAGTTCCGCCAACAGCTCAACTATCTGTCCCGCCCCGAGACCTGGAGTAACCCGGCCGGCGACAAACTCGGCCAGCGAGCGCGATACCTGGCCGTCAACATCTCTGATCAACTCGAAAATCGCCGCCCTGCCGAGATTGGTAGAACAAAAACCATAAAAGCCGGGCAGGTAGTCCAGTGGCCCATGGCGCCGGTGGTATTTTTTCAGATAGGTGATCTCCCTTCGGACCGAGCGGCGCCGCTGCTGGTTAAAGACGATCTTCAGACACTTATCCGCCTCCGCCGGGTGGCGGTAGACCGCCCGGACCCCACCTCTGGCCAGCAGCAGGGTCTCGTCAAGCACCAGTGGTGCGGTTTTCAGGTGGTGGATTGGCAGCATGGCGTGGCCTCCGCCGAGCCCTGGCAGGCCGGGCAGACCCCGACCACCTCGAGGTGATGGCCCTCCACCAGAAAACCGGTTTCGACGTTAATCAATTTATGAAGGGTGCCAAGGCCCAGGCAGTCGACCAGTTCCACCTTGCCGCAGATCCGGCAGACCAGGGGGTGGCAATGGCCACCCTGACAGGCCACGTAGGCGTGCTCACCGTCGGAGCCATGCACCCATTTGAGAAAACCCAGCTCCACCAGTTCGCGAACCGTCCGGTATACCGTGGCGGGACCGACCCCTTCACCTTTGAGCAGGGCTACCGCCTGGGCAACCGTCCGGCCACGGGGCTCCTGGTTGAACACTTCCCAGATCCTTTGCCGCTGAGGGGTATGGCGTTTGCCGATGGCGTTGAACGCCCGGCGCATGGTGTTTTCAATTTCCGTAGCAGTCATTGTCGCAACCGAAGAAAAAGTTGGGGAGCCATGACCGATCTCCCTGGTAAAGCGGCGACAGCACAACTGCCCTAGCCCCGGCCCAACAGCCGGCCAACCGCCGAGGCAGCAAGAAAGCAGCCAAAATTCACAAAGACTATGGTCGCCCCGGAGGGCAGGTCCCAGAGGTAGGAGGCAATAATTCCGGTCCATACCGAAAAGACCGCAAAGAGGGCGGCAATTATCAGGGCCCAGCGAAAACTCGCGGCAACCTGGAGGGAGGCAATCGCCGGAAAGATCAGAAGACTGGAGACCAGCATGATCCCCACTACCCGGATACCCAGGACCACGGTCAGGGCGGTGCAGACCACCAGGACGATATTGATCCACCTGGTCGGTGCCCCGATAACCCGGGCGTACTCCTCTTCAAAAGCGGTGACAAAGAGATCATGGTAGAGCAGCACGACCACCGCCACCACCGCCAGGGAGAGAACAATACTGAGCAGCACCTCGGTTTTGGATATCACCAGAATATTGCCGAACAGATAGCTGAACAGGTCGATATTGTAGCCCCCACCGATACTGGCCAGGAGTACACCGGTGGCAACCCCGAGCGAGGCAGTGAGGCCGATTGCCGCATCACCCTGCACCTTGCTCCGTTCAGAGAGATAGAGGATCCACAACGAGGCGAGCACCACCAGGGGAATGGAAAAATAAACCGGGTGCAGTTGAAGCAGCAGACAGAGGCCGATCGCCCCGAAACTGACATGGCCGAGTCCCTCGCCGATCAGCGCAAAACGGCGCAGCACCAGAAAAACCCCGAGAATCGCACAGCTCAAGGCAACAAAGGTTCCGGCAATAAAGGCCCGCTGAATAAAGGCGTAACCAAAGGCCTCAAACAAAGAAGAGAGGAGAGCGCTCATTGGGGTACTCGGTCAGTGCCGTGCCGGTGGCAGATCAGATGCTGGGCATGGCCGCCAAAATAGTCGGTCATTGCCGCCGAATGGCAAAACTCGCCGAAACTGCCGAAAAAAACCAGGCGCCGATCGATATAGAGCAGGGTCGTGGCGTACCGGCCAATGCTGCCGCTGTCGTGGGTCACCATCACAATACTGCGCTGCTGCTCCTGATTAATCCGCTGCAGCAGTTCGTAGAAACTCTCCCGGGCAGACGGGTCGAGGGCAGCGGTCGGTTCATCAAGCAGGAGCAATTCCGGTTCGGCCACCAGGGCCCTGGCCAGATAGACCCGCTGCCGCTGGCCTCCGGAGAGCCGATCAATCTTCCGGCCGGCCAGCGCCTTGATGTCGACCAGTTCGAGCACCTCTTCCACCGCCAGCCGATCCTCAGGGTAAAGACGCCGGGGAAAGGATTTTCCGGCCAGGCACCCTGAAGCGACAATTTCCCGGACACTGGCCGGGAAACCGAGGTGGTTGGTGCCAGAGATTTGTGGCACATAACCGACCCTCTGCCACTGCTGAAACCTCTCCCGGGGCTGGCCAAAAAGGTGGATTTTCCCTCGGGAAGGGCTCTCCAGCCCGAGCAGGGCGCGGACCAGGGTAGTCTTTCCCGAGCCGTTCGGGCCGACCAGGCCGAGAAAATCCCCGGCCTGCATGACAAAACTGATTCCGCTCAGCACCTCGGTACCGGCAAAGCTCACGGCAAGATCACTCACCTCAACTATGGTCACTGGCATTCCAACCCCAGGCGCAGTCGCTCGAGATTCGCCTCCATCAGTGACAGATAACTCTCTCCGGCGGCCAGTTCATCACGGCCGAGATTATGCGCGCCATGGAGGAGGAGGATCCCGGCGCCGGTCTCGGCGGCAATGACTTTGGCCACTTTCGGCTCAATCCCCTCCTCGTAGAAGATATGCTTGTAGTTGCCATCCTTCATCATTCTGGCCAGTTCGATCATCTCACCCGGAGTCGGCTCCGAATCGGGGGCAAAGCCGCGGTAGGGAGAGACGTGGCCAAGAGCAAAGCGCTCGGCGAGGTAGCCAAAGGCAAAGTGGCCGCCGTAAATGATGGTTCGGTGGGTGCAGGAGGCCAGCCCGGCAGCATAGCGCTGATCAAGGGCCTGCAGCTGTTGCCGGTACTCCTCGCCACGCCGGGCATACTCGGCCTGATGTTCCGGGTCCCGGGCGATAAAGCCGTCGGTGATCGCCGCAACCATTTCCGCCGCGTTGGTAAACTCCAGCCAGATATGGGGATCGAGCTCTCCGTGGTGGTGCTGGTGATCGTCGTGGTGATCCTCATCGCCAAGCGCCGCATCAACCGTCGAATGGTCATCATGGTGGTGATCATGGCCATCATCTGCAGGACCATGCTGCCCACCCTCTGCCTCGCCGGATTCACCGGCAACGATCATGGTGACTGCGGAACTGGCATCGATCACCAGGAGGTTTTCCGGGGTTGACCCCTCGAGCAGCCCATCGACCCACGGCTCCATCAGTGAACCGGTATAGAGAAAGATATCGGCGCCTCTGATCCGGGCGATGTCTTTGGGCTTCGGGTCAAAGCTGTGGGCTTCGACCCCGGGAGGGAGGAGAAGGGTTACTTCGGCCTGGTCGCCG
>JAZBOD010000079.1:0-3651 GCA_036350955.1 Desulforhopalus sp.
ATAAAAAGGCTTTTATCCTCGACACCAACGTCATCCTTCACGACAGTTCCTGCCTCTATAACTTTCAAGAACACGACATCATCATCCCGATCACTGTTCTTGAAGAGCTTGATCACTTTAAAAAGGGCCAGCAGATCATCAATTACCACGCCAGGCAGTTCGTCCGCAGTCTCGATGAACTGAGTGCCGAGCGGCTCTTCAACGGCGGGATGCCGATCGGCCCGGATCGGGGCAAGGTGGCCATCCGCCTGGAGAGCCCGATGCATCCCGCTTTGGCGGCAAGTTTTCCGGCTCGGGACAAACCGGACCACCATATCCTCAATATCGCCTACCATTTTGCCGAGGAGAATCGGCACCGGGCTGTGGTGCTGGTCAGCAAGGATGTCAATCTGCGGATGAAGGCCCGCTCCGTCGGCCTGCTTTCCGAGGATTACACCACCGATCATGTCCGCGACCCGGATAAACTCTATCCCGGGTGCCGGCAGGTGGACGATGTTGCCGATGGTCTGCTCGATCAGCTCTATCTTGTCGAGGGAGTGGCCCCGGGGAGCGGGTTGGCGGGAGTTGACCCGTCGCTGGTGGACAATGAATACCTGATCCTGAAAAATGGCCGCAAATCGGCCCTGGCGGTGTACCGCCGGGAGGTTGACCAGCTGATAAGGGTCCATAAACAGGTGGTCTACGGGATCACCCCCCGCAACGCTGAACAGAGCTTTGCCGTACATGCCCTGCTCGACCACAGCATCCCGCTGGTAACGATCAGCGGTAAGGCCGGCACCGGTAAGACTCTGCTCGCCCTGGCTGCCGCCCTTGAGACCCGCAAGCGTTATCAGCAGATCCTTCTCACCCGGCCGGTGGTTCCGCTCTCCAATAAGGATATCGGCTTCCTGCCCGGAGACATCAATTCGAAACTCGGTCCCTACATGCAGCCGCTCTATGACAACCTCGGGGTGATCCGCGGCCAGTTTGCCGAGAACAGCGATACCGTTAAACGATTGCAGAAGATGCAGGATGAGGGCAAGTTGATGATTGAACCCCTTGCCTATATCCGCGGCCGGAGCCTGGTGAAAAAATATATGATCGTTGACGAGGCCCAGAATCTCACCCCCCACGAGGTGAAGACCATCATCACCCGGGCGGGCGAGGGAACCAAAATCGTCCTTACCGGGGATGTTCAGCAGATCGATCATCCCTATCTTGACAGTAATTCGAATGGGCTCAGTTCGCTGATCGACCGGATGCAGGGGCAGCGGCTCTATGCCCATATCGATCTGCAGAAGGGCGAGCGTTCGGAACTTGCCGAACTGGCCAGCGACCTGCTTTGAACCACATGAAAATCCGTCCTGACCAGGCGCTGCTCGAGGAAAAAATTGCCAGGCTGGAAAACGAGAACCGCCTGCTCCGGGAAAGCTTGGAGAACTCCCAGGTGACAGCCGTTCTGGCGCCGGAGTCTGCTGACCTGGCATATCCTTCGCTTTTCGACCGGGTTCCCGGTGTTTTCTACCGTTTTACCATGGACAGCGGGGGAGCTTTTCGGTTTGAGCATATCGGTGCCAACTGCACCGATCTTTTTGGCCTTACCGCCGAAGAAATTCTTCAAGACGGGGCACGGCTGTTTGCCTTGATTCCTGAGCCGGACCGGCAAGCGGTTTTTGCCGCGATCTGCGTCTCTCAGGAAAACCTTTCCCCCTATGCTCTTGATCACCGGGTGGTTAAACCAGGTGGTGAGGTCCTGTGGATCCACGCCACCTCATTGCCCCGGATTGCCGGCGATGGCCAGACCATCTGGGATGGGATCGGCCTGGATATTACCGGCAGAAAACAGCGCGAACTCGAACTTGAGGATTACCGTAATATTGTCTCAACCACTGCGGACTTTATCGCCTACGTTGACCACAACTATGTCTACCGGATCGTCAATCAACCCTACCTCGCTTTCAATGGCCTGACCTGGGAGGAGATTGTCGGCCACCAGGTTGCCGAGATAGTCGGTGAAGAGGTCTTTTTCCGGGTGGTCAAGGAGCAGCTTGACCGTTGTTTTGCCGGTGAACAGGTACATTACCAGGCATGGTTCACCTATCCCGTGGCAGGGCGACGCTGCATGGCTATCACCTATTCACCCTACCAGTTGGGAGGGAAGATCAAAGGGGCACTGGTCAACGGTCGGGATATCACCGAGATAATGCTTGCCAGGGAGGCCGAGGAAGAGGCGAATAACCAACTGGCCCTGCGTTACCGTCTGGCCCTGCTGTTTCTGACCGCTGAACCTGACCGCCTTTTCAGCGAAGCGCTCGATCTGCTGTTGGCGGAATTTACCTCACCCTATGGATATTTCGGTTACCTGGATGAAAACGGCACCCTGATCTGTCCGTCGATGACTTCAGCAGTGTGGCAAGAGTGTGCGATTCCCGGGAAGCAGAACCGCTTTCCGGAAGAATGCTGGGCCGACCTGTGGGGCCGGTCTCTTCGGGAAAAGGAGTCATGTATTGCCAATGGCTGTCTGCATGTCCCGGCGGGACATCTGCCACTCTCCTCGGTGCTGATCGTACCGATTCTTTCCCAGGGGGAGCTAGTTGGCCAGATCGCCCTGGCCAATAAACCGTCGGGTTATGAACAGAGTGACCGGCAGCGGCTGGAAGGGCTGGCGGCCTTTGTCGGGCCGATCCTTTCGATGTGGCTGGCCAAGGAGAGGAGCCGGGACGAGGCGCTGCGCTATCAGGAGAAACTCGGGCAGCAGAACATTGCTCTGAATGTCCTCCTTGATCTTCGTCAAGAGGAGAAGCAGCAGATGTTCTCAGAATTACGGAAAAAAATTGACCAACTTATCTCCCCCTGCCTCGAAGATCTCAAAAGATGCCGCTACCTCAGGGAGACTGAACCGCTGCTTGCGATTCTCGAGCGCAATCTCGAGGAACTCTCCCTCACGGCGGACCGGCCGATGCCTTCTCTCTTCGACAGCCTTACTCCGATGGAGCTGCGCATCGCCAACCTGGTCAAGGGCGGAAAATCGAGTAAAGAGATTGCCCAAGTGCTCCAACTCACCCTCCGTGCCGTCTATTTTCATCGAAACAACCTTCGCCGCAAGCTTGGGCTGCAGAGTGCCAAGGACAACCTGGTAAGCTTTCTCAATACCCTGACCTGAGCGGCATTTCCTTCATTTCGTCAGGTAAAACTGACAATAACCTGTCGTTTTTTTGTCAACACCGGTGTCCTCGCATGTGGTATTACTGCATGGGCGGCTGCGGCAACTTGCTGGTTGCCAAAGCCCATTTTTTTTAGCTTAAGAAAAAACCCTGTTGCGCCACTCTTACCAGGTCTGCGATGAATCGAGAACGTGACCGCACTGGCCCGGAGCAGCCTGTTACCACGGACAAGCAGCATCCGCAACCTCACCGGCCAAATGCTATCGACAGCGTATGGAGTGAGGCCTTTGATGATTTCAGTGAAATTATCACCATTCAGGATGCTTCCTTGCGTATTCTCCGGGCCAACCGCCGGGCCCACGAGTTTTTCCAGGTAGCCCCCGGGGGGCTCGACGGCATGTTCTGTTATCAGGTATTTCGTGGTGAAGATACCCCCTGCGACGGCTGTCCACTTGACCAAACCCTGGTCAGCCGCCAGCGGCACTCCCTGGTAATTGAGCACCCCAAT
>JAZBOD010000080.1:0-2899 GCA_036350955.1 Desulforhopalus sp.
CCTGCTTCGCGCCTTTTCGGCGCCCTGAACACCGGTCCCAGCACCATTTCAGGGAAACCGTGACCGTATCATGAAAAAAAAATCTATCCAGTTCACCAGCTGTCCAAAGACCTATACCGTTGACCAGGACAAGGCGATCCGCCCGGAAAAAACCCTGGAAAATTTTTATTCGCGAATCAGCACCCTGGAGATGAAAATCCTCGCCGAGGTGCGGCGGATCGATAACGGCCGCCTCGATATCCCGGTCTATTTCAGTGTCTGCGGTGAAGATGCTCAGGCCCTTACCGGAACCAAGAAACAGATGGGCAAAGGTGCTTCCCCGGTGCAGGCGGAAGCATCCGCCTGCATGGAACTGGCTGAGCGCTTCTCCTTTTTCGCCTTTAAAGACAACCCCGGAAACTTTTTGTGCGGAGACTACTCAAGTATGGCCAAAGCCGGCTATCCGGTGCTCGGTCTCGATTATCTGCTCCATTCAGTTCATGACCAATCGACTCCGGCGGATCGTCTTGAACAACTGCTTGCCGGAATTCCGATGCAGTGGGTCTGGGGGACCAATATCAGCAGGGGCAAGGATGTGCTGATCCCCTTTTCATGGTTTTTCGCGATCAACGAATTTAACGGCCCATCCGCCGGAAACACCCTTGAAGAGGCTGCTCTGCAGGGGATCTGTGAAATCGTTGAACGCCACGTCTGTTCGAAGGTCAACGCCCTGCACCTGACTACTCCGCAAATCGACCAGGAATCGGTTCAAGACCCGGTTGCCCGGGAATTACTGGCAAAGTTTGCCGCCCAGAACATTGAACTCTACCTCAACGATTTTACGCTGGATACCGGCATTTGTACGGTAGCCGCCCTGGCTATTGACCGGTCGACCTTTCCGGGGAAAAGTGAAATTGTCTACACAGCAGGCACCCCCCCGGATCCGGAAAAAGCGCTTATCCGTGCTGTCACTGAGGTTGCCCAGCTTGCCGGTGATTTCAACACCGACTCGAATTACGTTGCTTCCGGCCTGCCAAAACCGTTGACCATGGAGGAGGTGAGCTACCTTACCGACAGCCAGGAGACCATCGGCATTGCCGAAATGGCCAGGCTTGCCGATAACGATATCCGCGAGGAAATCTCCAACTGTCTGAAAGCACTTGACAGAATCGACTTTGAAGTGCTGATGATCGATGTCACCCACGACCGTCTGGCGATTCCCGCCCTCTATACCATTATTCCCGGTGCCTACTTCCGAGAACGGTCGATGATTTGTGACGCCGGACTTTTTGCGGCAAAACTGCTGATGGAATTGGCCGATGACATCGAACACCGTGAGAAAAAACTGCTGGAAATGGCCGAGCTGCTGCCTGATGCCTATTACATCGAGTTTTACCGGGGACGCAATTTCGCCGAAGCAGCCTTTCCCGAAGCGGCGGTAAAGCATTTTTCCCGCGCCCTGGAGATGGCCCCCCAGGCTGATGATTTCCCAGTAATCTGTTCCTATCTTGGCGGCTGTCTGCGCGACCTTGAGCGTTATCAGGAGGCAATGGAGATCCTCGAGCGGGGGCTTGCCGTCGATGAAGAGCGACCTGACCTGCACAATACCATGGGGGTCTGTCTCTTTAAAAGCGCCCGGTTCCAAGAGGCGATCCACCATTTTCAACGGGCGGTCGACCTCAATCCGGCCTCGGCCATTGATTACGCCAACCTGGGAGTCAACTACAGCAAAATCGGCAATAACGCCTCAGCAATTGAATATTTAACCCTGGCTCTGACCCTTGATCCCAGTCTCGATTTTGCCAAGAATCTCCTCGATCGGCTGGTGAACGAATGAGCCATGTTGTAACCGGTCTGGAAAGCGCGAAAAACCTGATTTTACTGCGGCACGGCGACTGCGGTTCGGCCGGGCGATACCTTGGCTCAACCGAACTCACCCTCTCCGAAAAAGGGGTGCAGCAGATTCAGGGCTGTGCCGCAACACTGGCGGAAACCGCAATCGACCAGGTGTACTGCAGCCCGATGCTCCGCTGCCGGAAGAGCCTAGAGCTGCTCGATCTTCCGGCACCGGTGGAAATCGTCAGCGATTTACGGGAAATTGATTTTGGCCGTTGGGAAGGGAAAACCTTTGCCGAAATTGCCGCTGCCGATTCCCGGCTGGTCGATGCCTGGGCGCAAAACGAAGACGCTTTTTCCTTCCCGGGCGGAGAGAAGATCAGTCAATTCCGAGACCGGGTAGATGGTTTTATCAAGACTCTCAGCCACAGCCGCTGCCAGGCCGTGCTGGTTGTCAGCCATGGCGGCGTGATCCGCCATCTGCTTTGTCGCCTGCTTGATCTGGCCTGGCAACACTATCTGCTTTTTGATGTTCAGCCAGGCCGGTTTGCCACCGTCGCCTGGTTCCCCGGCGGAGCGGTGCTCTCCGGCCTTAACCTCGGGGGGCGGCAATGGCCAGAATCACCCTGATAACCGGCGGCGCGCGGAGCGGCAAAAGTTCCTACGCCTTGACCCGAGGTGAGGCTCTCCCCGGGAAACGGCTGTTTATCGCCACCTGTCCAGCGGTGGACAGGGAAATGGGCGAGCGGGTACGCCGCCATCGCGAGGAGCGCCGGGGACGAGGCTGGGAAACTGTCGAGGAAGAATGCGATCTGGACAAAGTGCTCGCCGGCCCGGGTCGGGATTTTTCCGTTCTGCTCGTCGACTGCCTCA
This sequence comes from Desulforhopalus sp., assembly GCA_036350955.1. GTDB lineage: Bacteria > Desulfobacterota > Desulfobulbia > Desulfobulbales > Desulfocapsaceae > Desulforhopalus_A. Next base: position 2,689 of record JAZBOD010000080.1, read on the forward strand.
CCCTGTGGGTCAACAATCTGCTCCATGCTCACCAGACGGTTGGCGGGGAGGAGTTCACCGACCGCCACCTCGTGGAACATTGCCGGCTTTGCCTCCAGGCAGTAGAAGATCAGCCAGGCACCCTGATCTTGGTGACCAACGAGGTTGGTCTGGGTATCGTTCCCGACAATCCCCTGGCCCGTCAATATCGCGATCTGGTCGGCACCGCCAA
>JAZBOD010000081.1:0-2325 GCA_036350955.1 Desulforhopalus sp.
AAATTCAATGCCTGTTTTTTTGATACCTTTCCGAGATGATTTTTTGCCTGTTCTTTTTCATATGAAAAGAGCTTTGCCAGACTGCCTGGTCTTCTTGCCAAGCTGCATCGCTTTAAGCCTTCTCCTCAGACTGGAGAGGTTGACAGACCGGCCATCCCAAGCGGAAAGGCCTTTCGTAGGGTGCGCACCGCGCACCAACCAGCACCCCGTGAGGCATCACCCGCCGGGGCCAAGTGGTGCGTATGACGCACCCTACAAGAAGCAGATACCCGCTCTGGCCGTCGGGCATGTCGCAATGCAGCTTTCGCATGGACCAGGCTGTGGTGCGTATGACGCACCCTACGGAAAGCTGGTACCCGCTCTGGCCAACGGGCTTGTCGCAACGCAGTCTGCCGACCTCGGTGCCAGGGACAGGTTGGTGAACATTACCGACAATTTTCATACTTTTCTGTGACTTCCAGTCATTGGCGGTATCGGCACAATCCACATATCCTTGTTGAGGGAGAAAATCATGACCAGCTTTGTTGAAAAAACCTTTCTTATCACCGGTGGGGCGCAGGGAATCGGCCTGGGCATCGCTGAATACCTCCTCGCCCGGGGAGCGCAGGTGGTTATCGTCGACCGCGACGACGAAGCCGGCGGTGAAATCGCCGAAAAGCACCACAGGACGGGAAGGGTAACCTGCATTCATGCCGACGTCGGCGACGAGGCGGCGGTGAAAAAATGTCTGGCGGAGGTCCGGCGCCTCGGACCGGGGCTGGACGGACTGGTCAACAACGCCGGCCTCACCGGCTTCCAGCGAACGCCGATCACCGACCTTGCCCTGAGCGACTGGGAGAAGATGCTGCGGACCAATCTCACCGGCGCCTTTCTGATGGTCAAACACGCCGCCGACCAACTCAGACTGCGCCAGGGCGCAGTGGTCAATATCGCTTCAACCCGGGCCATCCAGTCGGAGCCAAACTGTGAGGCCTATGCCGCGAGCAAGGGTGGGCTGGTCGCCCTCACCCACGCCATGGCGATCAGCCTCGGCCCGGAAATCAGGGTCAACGCCATTCTTCCCGGCTGGATTGAGGTCAGCGGTCTGGCAAAAACCGCAGCACGCCGGGATACCCAGCTGAGAACCGAAGACCACCGGCAACACCCGGTCGGCAGGGTCGGCACGGCAGAGGATATCGCCGCGCTTTGCGCCTTCCTGCTCTCCACCGAAGCGGGTTTTATTACCGGCCAGCAGTTTATCGTCGACGGCGGGATGACCCGGCGGATGCAGTACCTCGACTGACCCCGCGCCACCTCCTCCCGGCCCTTCGGGGGTGACACCGGCCGGTGCAACCCTTATAGTGGCCCGGACGTCAATCGGGCGGGCCAAGCCGCCAGACAACCTTCTCCTCCTGCAGGCCAGAGAGCGTGGTGACAACCGCAAAACCATCAATCAACCGACCAGAGACGCCGCCGAGGGTCTCCTTTGCCCAACTCGCCAGCCTGCTCCTGCCGACCTTTCGCCGATACCGGCTGCGCCTTGCCGCCGGCTTCTGCGCCTTGCTCCTGGTCGATTTCCTCCAACTGCTGGTACCGAGAATCATCAAACACGGGGTGGATGGCCTTGAGGCACTGGCCATTACCACCAGCCAACTCTTTCTCCTCGGCCTGCTGATCATCGCTCTCGCCGGTCTGGTGATCGTCCTGCGCTTTGCCTGGCGGGTGCTGATCATCGGTTTTTCCCGGCTCCTCGAGCTCAAGATCAGAAACCAGATCTTTGCCCACCTGCTGGAGATGGATCAGCCGTTTTTTGAAAAACACTCGACCGGTGACCTGATGGCCCACTCGAGCAACGATCTCGGGGCGGTGCAGATGGCCTGCGGCATGGGGCTGGTCGCTGCCGTAGACGCCCTGGTCATGTCGCTGGCGGCGATCGCCTTCATGGTGGCGATCCACCCTCAGCTCACCCTGCTCGCCCTGCTGCCAATGCCCTTTCTCGCCCTGGGCACCCGGATTCTCTCCGGCCGCCTGCACCGCCGTTTCACTACGGTACAGGAGCAATTTTCCGCCCTTACCGAGTTCTCCCGCTCCACCCTGCTCTCCGTCGGGCTGATCAAAGCCTATACCACCGAAGCATTTCAGACCGAGCGGTTCGGCCGCATTGGCAAAGAGTATCTGCAGAGCAACCTCCGGGTCGCCGCCATCCAGGGGCTGATCGGCCCCCTGGCCGCCCTGGTCGGCAGCTGCGGCATGCTGGTGGTCCTCTACTTCGGTGGGCGGCTGGTGATCGACGGGCAGATCACCCTGGGCGATTTTGTGGCCTTTATCACCTACCTCTACATGCTG
>JAZBOD010000082.1:0-3183 GCA_036350955.1 Desulforhopalus sp.
GCCCCGGAGGTGATCTTCCAGCTCAACCACGCCCTGCAGCGGGTGATGAGCGAAGGAACCGGGAAAGCGATTCTTGACTCGCCCCTGGGTGACCACAGTCCGGCAGGAAAAACCGGAACCACTGACGATCTTCGTGACAGCTGGTTTGCCGGTTTCAGTGGTGAGCACCTGGCGGTGGTCTGGCTGGGCCGGGACGACAACCATCCCGTAGCTCTGACCGGCAGCAGCGGTGCACTGGTGGTGTGGAGCAACACCTTACAGGCGATCCACAGCAAACCCTTGACCCTTACCGAACCACCGGGAATCAGCTGGGGACGAATCCAGGCCAGGGCCCCTCAGGCGGGTTCTGCCCTGACTTGGCAAAACGACACTCTTCTGCCCTTTAGCGCAGCCGGCAAGGTGGCACAGCCACCACCTTCCGCCAACGGCCAAAGGCCGGCGGTGCGCAGCAGACCTCCGGGTAGCGGGAGTTTTTTCGACCGACTGCAAAACTGGCTGCATTAGACCCCGACGACCACCCATGACCCTAGAAAAAACCAGCTTGCCACTCGTCATCATTGCCCTGGTTGCCGCGACAATGCTCTTCAGCGGCTGTGTCGGCAGATTGCCGGTTCCCCTCCCGCCAGAAAAGAGCTCCCCGGCACCGCCACCAGTTCGGCCCGCCCCGTTACCAGAGCCCGAATCAGCGACTGAACCACCGGCCCCGAGCCTGCCGACCTACTCCCCTCGGACCGGACCGGCCAAAGCACTTTACCTCAATGCCGAACAGGCTTTGACCCGGGGTGAATGGGAGCAGGCGGAGATGCTGATCGAACGGGCCCTGCGTATCGAACCCCGTAATCCCCATTACTGGCACACCCTGGCCCGGATAAAATATGCCCAGGGCGACTCCTCCCAGGCAATCCAGCTCTGCCGTAAATCGACCAGCCTCGCCGGGGGAGAACCGCAATTGATCGAACTCAACAGCCGCTTGATCCGGCAGGCAGAAACCCAGAGATAGCTCCCCAGCCGCTCTTGCCGTGATGAGGTTTTTGGCCACAGCCAAGGGATCCTGCCCTCAGAAAAAGCTCTTGCCAGAATTGAGCGAAATCAACTAGATTCCTTGACGAAACGATTTTCCGGCGAATGCCCATCTCCTTAAAGGCGGCCTTACCCTTGTTTGCAAAACCTGCACAAAAACAGCCGGCCAGGCAAAGTGTCCCCCTGGCCGAAAAGGCCCGGCCTGTAGAGTTGGCTGGGGTCTGCGGCCAAACCAAACTGCTCGCGGAAAACTCGCCGCTCGCCACCATGGTCAGACGCGACGACTACTCTTCCTTTATCCTCTGGGGGCCGCCCGGTTCAGGAAAAACCACCATCGCCGGATGCATCGCCCAGCGAACCAGACATCACTTCCGTTCGTTCAGTGCCGTCCTCAGCAAAATCAGTGAGGTAAAGGAGTTGATGGCAGAGGCGGAGGAGGAATTTCGGCGGGATGGAAGAAAAACCATGGTTTTCATCGATGAAATTCACCGGTTCAACAAGGCGCAGCAGGATGCTTTCCTGCCCTATGTCGAATCCGGGGCAATCATCTTAATCGGCGCAACCACCGAAAACCCCTCTTTTGAAGTTATCTCCGCCCTGCTCTCCCGGTGCCATGTCTTTCTCCTCGAAGCGCTTGGCCGGGAAGATATCCAGACCATCCTCCGCCAGGCGCTCGCCTGCCTGGAAGTGCCGCTGATCCTTGAAAATGGGGCGCTGGAGGTCCTTGCCGAACAGGCGGCCGGCGATGCCCGCAAGGCGCTGAACGACCTCGAACTGATCAGCCGCCACATCGAACCGGGCACGCCGGTAAACGCCGAACAGGTCAAAATGGCCATAACCGGCAAAGCGGCCACCTACGATAAACGCGGCGAAGAACACTTTAACCATATCTCGGTGTTTCAGAAAGCGATCCGCGGCAGCGATGCCCAGGCCGCCCTGTACTGGCTTGCCAGGATGCTCGAAGGTGGAGAAGCCCCTCTCTACATCACCCGGAGACTGGTGCGGATCGCCTCCGAGGATATCGGTCTTGCCGACCCTCAGGCCCTCGTCCAGGCGATGGCGGTCAAAGAGGCGGTCCACTTTCTCGGCATGCCCGAGGCCGGGGTGGCGCTCTGTCAGCTGACTGTCTATCTGGCTACTGCACCGAAAAGCAACTCCCTGGAAATCGCCTACGACAAGGCCCGGGCCGATGCGAAAAAGACCGGCCATCTCGGGGTGCCGCTGCCGGTCCGTAACGCTCCGACCAGGCTGATGAAGGAGTTAGGTTACGGTAACCACTACCGCTACTCCCATGATTACCCCAACCACTACAGCTACCAGAGATATTTTCCTGATGAACTCGCGGAAAAGACGTACTATCGCCCCTCACCCTTTGGTTTTGAAAAAGAGATCAACAAACGGCTGACCTGGTGGCAGGGCCTGAAAAACCGCCAGCTGCAGGAGGATCAAGTGGCAGAAAAAGAGGAGAACAAACGAGGGCGATGAGCGTTATCTACGACAGAATAACCTATCTTTTCGATCCCCTGCACCACATCTGGGAACACGAGAAGATGCACCGGAAAATATCCGTTGCCCTGGTCTTCTTCTTTCTCGCCGGGCTGATCGGCATTGAACTCAACCGGATGAACCTCCTGCCTGCGCCGCTGGCGGTGATTGTTCCAACCAACCATTTTCACACGGTTCACGCCGCCTTTACGGTGGTGCTCATTCTCGAGGTGATCAGTCTGGTATTCACCATCCCCTGCTCATTCAGCCGCTCGGTGGGCAAACAGTTTGAGATTCTCGCCCTGATTTTGATGCGCAACGCCTTCAAAGAGCTGAGCGACTTCCCGGAACCGATCACCTTCACCGGCAACGAGCAGGCCATTCTCTACATCCTCTCCGACGGCTTCGGCGCCTTGCTGATATTCGCCCTCCTCGGCTATTATTATCTGGTGCAGCCGCGTGGGGCGGAAGAGCGACTGGCGCCCTCGGATCTCTATGGTTTTGTCGCCGCCAAAAAAGGGCTGGCACTGATCCTCCTGGCAACCTTTATCTATATGGGGATACAGAGCGCCATCGCCACCGTCCGGGGGATTCCGCATACCGATTTTCTCACCGGCTTTTATACGGTGCTGATTCTCTCGGATATTCTGGTGGTCCTGCTTTCCCAGTGCTATCAGC
>JAZBOD010000083.1:0-2486 GCA_036350955.1 Desulforhopalus sp.
CCGGCAACTACAGAAAAGCAATCGAAGAGATCAACTACGCCCTGGCAAAGATCAATGAGCTGACCGCCGAAGAGCTGCTCAACTTTATCCCTGAACCGCCCGAAGGCTACACCCTGGTCAACAAACAGGCCCAAGGGGTAGGTGCGGCAGCGGCCATGGTCGGGAGTGCTGGCGCCACCGCCCAGTACAGCAACGAAGCAGGGGCAACACTTGATTTGAACATCAGCATCGGTGGCATGACCGGCAAAATGGCCGGCCTGGCCGCCCTCGGCTCAATGTTTGCCGCGCTGGGCCAGGATGCCAGCGGCGGCCAGAGCCGCCAGATCAGGGTGCAGGGATACACCGGCACCGAGACCTTCAATGCCCCTGGGAAAACCGGAAACCTGGCCTTTCAGGTTGGTGAACAGACCTCGGTGACCATTGAGGGAACCGGGATCGATTCCGCCGAAGTACTGACCAAGCTTGCCGGCAAAATCGACATGGCAGGCATCGAAAAAAAATTTTAGCGGAGACCCTCTCCTTCTGCCGGCCACTGGAATCCGGTACCCCTCCACCATCATCCTCTGCCGCCGGCCGCTGTACCAGCGGCAGGGGACCCGGTAAAAAAGTCCTCCTGCCACCACGAGAGCGCAGGCGCAGCTGCTGATCTTCCCGCCCCCTTTCTCTTGATAAACCACCCGGCTAAGCCTGTTTTTTGTTCCATGGCAAAAAACCGTTGACCGGACTTTAACTATATTCTAAAATATTTTATTTCTTAAATTGCTCAGCTGTTCTCTACGGTAACACCCCAGGCGAAAAGGAGAAAAATGAAATATCTAAACCGGTTGTTAGGAGCTGCGATGATTATTTTCGTCGGCGGTGGCAATGCCCTGGCCAACGACCACCACGAAATCGAAGGACCTTTCGCCACGCCGATGGAGGTCACCGCCCTCTGCCTGGAGTGCCATGAGGATGCCGCCAAAGAGGTGATGGCGACCAGCCACTGGACCTGGAAAAGGCTGCAGCAAATCCCCGGCCAGGGTCAGGTTTACCGGGGGAAAACCAATGTCATCAATAATTTTTGCGTCTCGGTCGGGGCAAACTGGGCGCGCTGCACCAGCTGTCATGTCGGCTACGGCTGGACCGATGAACATTTTGATTTCACCGACGAATCCCGGGTTGATTGCCTGGTCTGCCACGACACCACCGGCAACTACAATAAACCAGGTGCCGGGGCCGGCCTGCCGGCCGGCTTTACCGGCAACCCGGAAATGGACAAAAATCCGGTCGACCTGGTCGCCATCGCCCAAAACGTCGGTATGCCTACCAGGGAAAACTGCATCGACTGCCACGCCTTTGGCGGAGGCGGCAACAATGTCAAGGCGGGAGACATGAGCAATGCGATGAAGAGCCCGAACAGGGAGCTTGATGTTCATATGGACGCCAGCGGCCTCAATTTCACCTGCCAGCAGTGCCACGCCTCCGATACGCCCCACGATATCCCCGGCAACTCGCTGATCGTTTCCGCCGGTGGCCAAACCACCATGTCCTGCAGCGACTGCCATGGTCCCTCACCGCACCGCTATTTTCCGACGGCACAGCAGTACAACGAGCATGCCAGAAAAATCGCCTGCCAGACCTGCCATATCACCCACTATGCCAAGGTCGACGCCACCAAGATGAGTTGGGACTGGTCAAAGTCGATGGACCCGGAGTCCCTGCCCGAAGAACAGCGCACCGTCACCGAAAACGGCCATAAGGTCTATCTGGCCGAAAAGGGGCTTTTTACCTACGAGGAAGATGTCATTCCCGCCTACCGCTGGCACAACGGCACCGCCGGTGCCTATACCATCGGCGACCCGATCGATCCGCTAGGAGTAACCAAACTGAATTTTCCGCAGGGAGACCGCAATGACCCCGGAGCGAAGATCATGCCGTTTAAGATCCACTCCGGCAAACAGGTCTACGACGCCAAGCTGAACTACTTGATAACCCCGAAAATCTGGGGACCGAAGGGCGACCCTGACGCCTACTGGCAGCAGTTCGACTGGCACAAGGCGGCGGCGGCCGGGATGAAGGCCAGCGGCCTGGAATACAGCGGGGAATATGGCTTTGCCGAGACCGAGACCTACTGGCCGATCAACCATCAGGTCGACCCCAAAGAGAAGGCGCTGAAATGTCTTGACTGCCACAAGGGGGGAACACGGATGGATTGGCAGGCGCTCGGCTATGCCGGCGATCCGATGGGCTTGAAAAGGCTGCCGCAACCGTAAAAATTCCCTGCCACTCCGGCCTTTCTCCCCGTGCCGCAGGGTACGGGGAGATGCCCGGGTAAGAGAGAGTCCTCTCCGGTTCGCCCCACCACCTGTCGCCCCGCCCCAGACTCTGAGGAGACCGACGGAATATCCCTGCTGTTCTGGAGCCAGCAAGCGGGATCGAACCGCTGGCCTGCGCTTTACGAGAGCGCCGCTCTACCGACTGAGCTATGCTGGCTTTGCCAGGTGGGA
>JAZBOD010000084.1:0-3194 GCA_036350955.1 Desulforhopalus sp.
CTCCGGCCACGCCAGCCGGTGGCAGCCGGAAGTGCATGTCCGATGGGCAGCATAAGCATAAACGACAGGGTTCGCGTGCGCAATGGAGGATCTGCCCGTTGCGCCCCACCCGACACAACACATCCATCATCAGGGGAGGAAAACCATGGCAAAATTGACGGCTTTAGGTATTTTCACGGTGGCTGCGGCACTGGTCTGTGGTGGGGCATTGAGTCCTGTTCCGGCAGCGGCGACTGAGCAGATGATGGACCGCATCCATTTCCTGGTTCCCGGTGGGGCAGGCGGTGGCTGGGACGGCGGGGCACGCGGGGTAGGTGAGGCTCTGGTCAAGTCGGGACTGCTCGGTAATGCCAGCTTTGAAAACATGTCCGGCGGTGGTGGTGGCAAGGCGATGGTCTATATGATCGACAACGCCCGCTCCAACCACGGCACCCTGATGATCAATTCCACCCCGATGATCATCCGCGGCCTGACCGGTGAGGTCAAGCAGACCTTCCGCGACATGACCCCGGTAGCCAGCATGCTGGGCGACTACGCCGCCCTGGTTGTCCATAAGACCAGCCCGATGAACACTTTCCAGGACTTTCTCGAGGCCTATAAGGCCAACCCCACCAAGGTGGCGGTGGGGGGAGGCTCAGTTCCCGGCGGCATGGATCACCTGGTTGCCTCTCTCGTTCTTGAGGCGGCCGGCCTTGAACCGCTGGCGGTAAAGTACATCCCCTATGACGCCGGCGGCACAGCCATGGCGGCGCTGCTCTCCGGGGAGATCCAGGCCTTGTCCACCGGCTTTTCCGAGGCGATCGAGATGGCCAAGGCCGAAGAGGTGAAAATCCTCGGGGTCACCGCCAAGAACCGTCTCTCGGAATATCCCGGTCAGCCAACCTTTGCTGAGCAGGGCGCGGACATGGAGTTTGTCAACTGGCGCGGTTTTTTTGGCGTCCCCGGCCTGCCTGAAGCTGAAGTGGCCGAATACGAAAAGATTCTTAGCGCGGTTCTCGAGACCCCGGCCTGGGAGGAGGTGCGTGCCCGTAACGGCTGGACCACCATCCACCACACCGGCGCTGATTTTGTCCAGTTTCTTGAGGCTCAGGAGAATGAACTGCGCGAATTAATGACCGAGCTCGGTTTCCTTTAGAAATGCATCTCTGCCGCCGTCGCCGGACTTTGGGCGGCGGCGCCTCTGGGAGGAGGTGATCGATGGCCCTTGATCGCTGGCTTGCGTTGATCATTCTCGGTATCTGCTGTGTCTATGGCTATACCGCCTGGTTTTTGATGGACGGGTCCCTTGCCCCCTTCATGCGGCGTAATCCGGTCTGGCCAAGTACCTTCCCGAAAATTCTCTCCATTGTCTGCGGGCTGACCGCCCTCTGGGTGCTCGTTTTCCAGCACGCTCCGCCGGGGAAAAAGACCGGGGAGATCGATTACCGCCGGCTTCTTGAATACAAACTGCAGCAGGCGGGTGGACTGATTGCCCTGATGGTCGTTTACGCCCTGACCCTGCGGCCGCTTGGCTTTCTGCTCTCCACCGCGCTGTTTCTGGCTCTTGGCGCCATCACCCTCGGGGAGCGCAAATACCACATCCTCGTGCCGGTGGCCCTGCTCGCCTCCGGCCTCACCTGGTATCTGGTGGCCGAAGTTCTCGGGGTCTATCTGCGCCCCTTGCCGATCCTGTTCTAATCGGAGGAGAGTGCCATGCTCGAAGGAATTCTGATTGGCCTGAGCACCGCCTTTTCAGGTTTTAATCTCGCCCTGGTGGCGGCGGGCTGTCTGATCGGCACCCTGATTGGCATGCTCCCGGGGCTCGGGCCGATGTCGATCATTGCCATCATGATTCCGATCGCCATCACCATCGGTGATCCGGCCAGTGCCCTGATCCTCCTTGCCGGGGTCTACTACGGGGCGATTTTCGGCGGGTCAACCTCCTCGATTCTCATCAATGCCCCCGGGGTGGCCTCCACCGTGGCCACCTCCTTTGACGGCTACCCGCTGGCCAGATCCGGCCAGGCCGGCAAGGCGCTTACCGTGGCGGCGATCGCCTCTTTTGCCGGCGGGACGATCGGTGCGATCCTCCTGATGATCTTTGCCCCGATGCTCTCGACGGTGGCCCTGCTCTTCCACTCCGCCGAATATTTTGCCCTGATGGTCCTCGGCCTTTCGGCGGTGGCCGCCTTCGGTGGCAAGGGCAACGTCGCCAAGGCCCTGCTGATGACCCTGCTCGGCCTGATCATGGCGACAGTCGGTGAGGCGGCCCTGTTCAATGCCGCCCGGTTTACCGGGGGGCTGATGGATCTGCAATCGGGCTTTGGTTTTATCACCCTGGCGATGGCGATGTTTGCCCTGCCCGAGGCGCTGTTTCTGGTACTCGATCCTGGGAGATCATCTCGCGGCGACAAGGAGGGCAGCAAGATCGGCAAGCTGCGGATCAGCGCCGCCGAAGGCCGGACGATTGCCCCGGTGATCGGCCGCCAGTCGCTGCAGGGCTTTTTTATTGGCGTGCTTCCCGGCGCGGGGGCGACGATTGCTTCGTTCCTCGGCTATGCTGTCGAGCGGAACCTGGCAAGCAAGGAAGAACAGGAAGAGTTCGGCAAGGGCTCGCTCAAGGGGCTGGCCGCCCCGGAGGCGGCCAACAATGCCGCCTGTTCCGGCTCCTTCGTACCGCTCCTGACCCTGGGAATTCCCGGGTCCGGGACCACGGCTATTCTGCTTGGCGCCCTGCTCTCGCTCAACGTCTCCCCGGGGCCGCGGCTGATGATCGACGAACCGGATATCTTCTGGAGCGTGATCATTTCGATGTATCTTGGCAACCTGATACTTCTGATGCTCAACCTGCCGCTCATCCCCTATATCGCCAAACTGCTCGCCATTCCCCGCAACTATCTTATCCCCTTTATCCTCTTTTTTACCCTGATGGGCAGTTACATCGGCCAGAACAACCCCACCGAACTGCTCATTCTGGTAGGTCTCGGCATTGCCGCCACCGCCTTTCGCCTGGCTGACTACCCTCTGGCCCCGCTGCTGATCGGTTTCATCCTCGGGCGGATGCTCGAGGATAACTTTGCCCGGGCGATGCAGATCTACGATGGGCCTTCCTTTCTCTGGGAGCGGCCGATGACCATCGGCCTGCTGTTCCTGGCGGTGCTGTTGATCTTTCTCCCCTCCTACCGGCAGTGGCGGGCGCAGGTGAAGATCAGGAA
>JAZBOD010000085.1:0-3892 GCA_036350955.1 Desulforhopalus sp.
CGCCCCACTGGTCTGCATGGAATATGGTGTCAGCCGAACCATCGTCATCTACAGTCTCGGCAATATTGTCGGTTTTTTCCTCTCTGGGCTGGCCGGAGTCAACTTTACCATTGGCGCCTCCGCCGCGGTATGCAGCCTGATCGGGGCGATGCTCTATTACGGAAAAAGTCGAGGCGGAATCTATGGCCAGATGGTGTTTCGCCAGATCGGCGGTTGGGCAATAGGCATCGCCCTGTTTGGTTTTCTGGTGCCCGGGATCAACAACTGGGGCCATGGTGGCGGGATGCTTGCCGGTGCCCTGCTCGCCCTGTTGCTTGGCTACCGGGAACGGCGCAGCGAACAGTTCTCCCACCGGGTTCTTGCGGCATGCTGCATCGCTACCACTGCCCTGGTACTGCTTTGGTCGATAATGTGGGGAGTGACTTTCCTCCTGTTTAGATAAACAGTTCTCCATATACGTCCATGTCTACGCATGAAAATGTTTCCTTGTGGGCCACAACCTCACTTTACCTTGGAGTTCGGCAAACTGATCGGCCTTGGTGGAAGCTGCTGTGCGAAAAGCCAGGCAGCCATAATCAGTGACACGGCCCTCTTGTCCTTCCTGAATTACAGAATTTAGTTAAATATTGACATCCATGGGAGCAATCTGCTATTAGCGAAGATTGCTATCTTGATAGGTTCAGGCCCGCAAAAACCCAGGCCACTCGTCTTTATAGGGTCAGTGCAGATTGCCATTGAGGGGTAACGTAATCAAACCTGCCTGAATCCCGCAGCACCTATCCTTTGATTCTCAAAAGATAAGGTCTGCCGACAACATCCGGGTAACGCATCGTAAACCTTTACCTTTTGGGGAGAATACCGATGTCAACACCAAATAGGCTGACAACCGCCGGAGGTGCTGTGGCCATGATGCTGTTGCTCAGCAATCCCGCTTTCGCCGCCGGGATGGCAAGCCCGGCCCGAGAAATTGTCTTCACCCCGCAGATGGGGGTGGTTTTTGCCGTTCTCGCTCTGGTCATCGCCCTTTTTGTCTTTGAATGGGTGCGGGTCGATGTGGTCGGGATCATGATGATGGTTCTCCTTCCCATTCTTGGTCTGGTCACTCCGCAGGAGGCCGTCAGCGGTTTGTCAAGCAACGCCGTGGTGGCCATTATTGCGGTAATTATTATCGGTGCCGGTCTGGACAAGACAGGATGTATGAACGTCTTGGCCCGCAGGATTCTCGCCCTGGCCGGGAAATCGGAAAACCGGCTTATGGCCCTGATCTCTGCCACCGTTGCCCTGATTTCCAGTTTCATGCAGAATATCGGGGCCGCCGCCCTGTTCATGCCAGCAGTCATCCGCATCGGCAAACAAACCGGTATTCCGGCATCACGGGTGCTGATGCCGATGGGCTATTGCGCCATCATCGGCGGCACGGTCACCCTGGTCGGGGCAAGCCCGACAATTTTGCTCAACGATCTCATCGCCCAGGCCAACGACCTCAAGGTCTTTACGGACAAGATAGAACCACTAGATCTGTTCACCCAGACGCCGATAGGGCTCGCCCTGGTCGTTGCCGCCATAGGCTATTTTATTGTTTTTGGCCGTTTTCTCCTGCCCCGCAGCCCCGAAGACGCCAAGAACGGCAAACTCCTGCCATCACGACTGGCCGATACCTACAAGGAGGTGGCTGGTGCTTATGAATTGTCGGTTCCGGCAGACTTCGGCTCATTTACCCTGGAAGAACTGCATGTACGCGACCGATACCATGTCACCATCGCCGGGGTGTATATGCCTGACACCAAGCAGAAAAACTACGCCCCGACCCGTTACGAACTGATCCGTTCCGGGGAAACTCTGGTCATCGTCGGCAACGAACCCAATGTTCGACAATGCGCCACAGATCTGGGCCTGGTCTTCAAAGGTGAGCTCAGCGTCTTCGCCGAGGATTTCTCACCAAACAATGCCGGGATAATCGAAGGCATCGTGACCCCCCGCTCCCTGTTGGCCGGCACCACCATGCGAGAGCGGCAGTTTCGCAAAACCAACGGAGTCGTTCCGGTAGTGCTCTGCCGTGACGGAATTTGCCAGTTTGATCAGATCACCAAAGAGAAGATAAAACCCGGAGATGCCCTGCTGATGTTCGGGCGCTGGGACAAATTCCGTGAACTCCAGAAAAAAGAGTGTTTTGTCTTCACCTCCGAGGTGCAGGGGGAAGAGATCCGCACCGAGAAGGCAGGAAGAGCTTTTGCCTGGCTCCTGGTGACCATTGCGATGATCCTCTGGCTTGAACCACTCTCGACCGCCCTGGGTTTTCCGATGAAACTCTCCCTGGCCGTCTCTCTGCTCACCGGTGCCCTGGGGATGATTCTTACCAAGGTTCTCAGTATTGACGAAGCCTACCGCGCCATTGACTGGATGACCGTCTTTCTCCTCGGAGGACTTATTCCTCTCGGTCTGGCATTTCAAAAATCCGGAGCAGCCGAGTGGATAGCTTCAGCAATAATGGCCGCGGTAGGTAATGTCCCTGAAGTGGTTTTTCTCCTGATTATCGGCCTCCTCACCTCATTTTTCACCCTGGTGGTCTCCAATGTCGGGGCAACCGTACTGCTGGTCCCCCTCTGCATGGCTATGGCGGTGGCCCGGGGGAGCGATCCTCGGCTGGCGGCGATGTTGGTTGCCCTTGCAGCGTCAAACAGTTTTATCCTGCCAACCCATCAGGTTAATGCCTTGATTATGCGTCCTGGAGGCTACCAGACCAGGGATTACCTGCGCACCGGAGCCGGGATGACTGTCCTCTTTCTGGTGGTTCTCATCAGCATGCTGGTCTTTTTTTACTAGAATGGACCTACCGATTTTTTAAGAGGAGTCTTTTGCAAAACGAAGATTTTCGTTCAAAATCAAGACATGCGAAAATTTTACCATAGGCATAGTCGATATCTAGAGGATAAAATTTTGCGTATAACGCCGAGTTTAGGCGAAAAGATCGTTTTGCAAATGGCTCATAAGTAAATCAGTTTGCCAAGCCTGCTCAGGCTGCCTGGACGTACCTCCAGTTGCCGCGCTTCGGCCTTTTCGTCAGGCTGGAGAGGCCGGGACTATCGCGATGCAGCTTCCAGCAAGCCCAGGCAGTCTGAAGAGCGCCGGTGGTAAACGTACTTTGTTCAACAGGGGATATTCAAAATTATTGGTTGTGACGTGGGAATTTTTCAGGGAGGATCGGTTCCATGCCAAACAGTACATACACCATAAACACTTTCCGCGGCGATTTCTTCGGCGGCCTCACCGCCGGGGTGGTCGCCCTGCCGCTGGCTCTGGCCTTTGGTGTCGCCAGCGGTTTTGGCGCCACTGCCGGCCTCTACGGCGCGATTGCCGTAGGTCTCTTTGCCGCATTGTTCGGCGGCACCTCCTCGCAGGTCTCCGGGCCCACCGGGCCGATGACCGTGATCGTTGCCGCCGCCGTCACCAGTCTGGCGGGCAATCTCCAGGCGGTTTTTGCCGTGGCGCTGATCGCCGGGATACTGCAGATCATTTTCGGCATGGTCAGGGTCGGCGTCTTTGTCCGTTATATCCCCTATCCAGTGATTTCCGGCTTTATGAGCGGTATCGGGGTGATTATTATCCTCATCCAGCTCCATCCCCTCCTCGGTGCCCCGGGGGTGAGTTCACCGCTGGACGCCATCCTCCGCCTGCCCGGTGCCCTGGCCAATGTCAAGCTGGCCAGCCTGTTTCTTGCCGGGGTGTCCATGGGCCTGGTCTTCCTTACCCCGAAACGGATTACCCGCTATGTCCCATCGCCGCTGTTAGCCCTTCTCGGTGGAACCCTCCTCTCCCTGTTGCTCGGCCTGCCGGTGGCGACTATCGGCGATATTCCCTCCGGCCTGCCGGATATCACCCTGCCCCTGTTCTC
>JAZBOD010000086.1:0-9076 GCA_036350955.1 Desulforhopalus sp.
AAAACTGGTGTGGATGTTCTCCAAAGAGTACATCGCCGGGGAGACCCTCGCCGAGGCAATTGTTAATGCGAAAAAATTAAACGACGCGGGTATCTTAACCACAATAGACGTTCTTGGCGAATTTATCACTAGTCTAACCGAGGCACAGGCTAACAAGGAAGAGTACCTCGAGGTCATTGAGGCGGCGGAAGCGGCGGGAGTTCAAGGGAATTACTCTTTGAAACCGACTTTTTTCGGTCTGCTGATCGACAAGGATGTTGCCTACCGGCATATTCGAGAGGTTGTTGCCGCGGCGGCATCCCGGCACAATTTTGTCCGCATTGATATGGAGGATTCTCCCTGCACCGATCTGGAAATTGAACTCTTCCGCAAACTTCATCAGGAATTTCCCGCCAATGTTGGCTTGGTTTTACAGGCCTATCTTAAAAGAACATTGAAAGATATCGAATCATTGCGAGATATACACACACCGCAGCATCCGCTCAACTTCCGCCTGTGTAAGGGGATTTATATCGAATCCGAGAGAATTGCCTATAAGAAGTACGAGGAGATTAACCAGCATTTTCTCGAAGATATAGAATGTATGTTCCAGAATGAGATGTATCCGGCGATTGCCACCCATGATCTGCCAATCATTGAAGGGGCATATCGGTTGATTGAAAAATATCAGGTTCCTCCGGAAAAATATGAGTTCCAGATGCTCTACGGAGTAACCCCGGGACTGCGGCGGTCGATTATCGAAAAAGGGCACCGGATGCGGGTTTACGTTCCCTTCGGCCAGCAATGGTTCGGCTATAGTACCCGCCGGTTGAAGGAAAATCCGGAAATGGCGGGGGTGATCCTCAAGGCCCTGTTTCGTAAAGGCTGATTACCGAGGCGTTCAGACGCCCGCATCCCAATGGCGATGGGCCCCTCACACGGCAGAGGGGATAAGTACCTTCACGAAATCCATTCTTAAAAAACCAGTGAATTATTCAGCTCCTCATTTGCCAGGAACTGCCAGGCCACAGAGTTGGGATTGACCAGCGGCGATCAAAAAAATGTAGCCCAAAATTTTGCTATCATTCACTTCATTTGGTGATAAAGGATGAGGCCGCGCCATGCAGAGGGAATACAACTATACCCTGACCCTGCCGCTGGCTGATCTCGATGCGGCGATGCGGAGTCTGGCGGCGGTGCAGCAGCACTTCGTCCTGCTGCGTATCAGGAGAAAACCTGACCGACAGGGCCGGGCACGGCTCTACCTCCGATTTCCTCAAACCGGTGGCTCTCCCGATGTGGTGGTGCAGAGGTGGTTTGATGGGGTGAAACAGCAGGGGTGGGATCTCTTTGGCCCCAACGATGGAATCTGGGGGTTGAACTGAAGCCTTACCCGAGTTTTCCGCCGCCTTCACTCAAGCGGTGCACCTCGACGAGGACGGATTCGATTTCCCGGCGAACCTGTTCCGGGTTTACCGGTTTGGAGATATAGCCATCCATGCCGGCCGCCAGACACTTTTCCCTGTCCCCCTTGACCGCATAGGCGGTCATCGCGATAATCGGGGTATGGCAGCCACTTTTTCCTTCCTTACTGCGGATTGCCTGGGTTGCCGCATAGCCGTCCATATTCGGCATCTGGATGTCCATCAGAATCAAATCGAAATGCCCCGGTTGATGTTTCTGTAGAGCCTCCTGGCCATCACCGGCAACGGTAACCTGCCAGCCTTCCCGTTCAAGGAGGGAAACCGCCAGGGTCTGGTTGATATATTCGTCTTCAACGAGCAGGATATGCAGAGGACCTGATAAAAAATTCAGGTCAATTCGCCGAGAGGTCTGGCAGGGAGGGAGGAGTTGGGCTGCGCCCTCCTGAGGGGCTTGTCGCAGACAGACATTAAAGCGAAAGGTGGTGCCTGCCCCTGGAACGCTCTCCACGGAGATTTTCCCATCCATCATCTCGACCAGCTCGGCGGCGATGACCAGGCCGAGTCCGGTACCCCGGTTGTTTGAGTCGCGGGTAGTGCTTAGTTGACTGAATGTATTGAAAACGTTGTTTATCTGGTTTTCAGGGATGCCGATTCCGGTGTCTTTTATCTCAAAATGCAGATCAACCAGCGATGGGAGAGGGGTCGGTGGCCGGCGGTCGCTGACCGTCACGGTGACACTGCCCTGGTCGGTGAACTTAATGCCGTTACCGACCAGATTGATTAACACCCGGCTCAATTTGTCAGCATCACCAAGGAGTTGATCGGGGATCTGCCTGGCACAGTCGACAACCAGATCGACATTTTTTTTGGCTGCGCTGATGGCGAGAATCTCAATAGCCTGGGAAACTGTCTCGCGGAGACTGAAAGGGGCAATGTCGAGTTCAAGGCGGCCAGCTTCAATTTTTGAAAAATCAAGGATGTCGTTAATCAGTTTGAGTAAGCGGTCTGCGGAAGAGTGAACCATCTCCAGATAGCTGCGCTGCCGCTGGCTGAGCTCACTTTTCAGAACCAGGTCGGTAAGGCCGATGATGCCGTTCATCGGCGTGCGGATCTCGTGGCTCATGTTGGCGAGAAACATACTCTTTTTTCTTTCTGCCAGTTCTGCCCGCTCTTTTGCCTTCTGCAGGGCATCAACGGCATGCTTGCGGTTGAGGGCACCACCAATGTGGCTGGCGACAAAGGCCATCAACAGTTTGTCCTTTTCGGTGTACACCACCTGATTGTAGCTCTGTACGGCAACCGCTCCGGCCACGTGATCGGTGTAGAAAGGGGCGCCAAGCCAGCTGTGGGGTCTGGTTCCAACACAGTGCAGGCCGTGCTCCCGACAGGTAGAGACAAAGTTGTCAGGCGTTAGCAGCAGTGGTTTCCTGGTTGTCATCAGATAGCCGGTCAGGGTTTGGTTCTCCCGGTCCAGCGCCATTTCGGTCCCCTGGAAATGGCTGTCAAACTCATCGATGTAGTAGGGGAAGCGGATAAAGGTCGCTTTGTCCCGCTGCTCGATCAAGGCGATGAAAAAATTTTTTGCAGGGATCAAATGGCCTACAGTCCGGTGGAGCATGCTGTAGAGATCACCAATATTTTCTGCATGGTGCGATTGCTCACTGATCTTGTACAGTGCTGTGCGGAGATGTTCGGAATACTCAAGGGCCTGGAGTGATTCCTGCAGGCCGAGAATGCTTTTTAAACTTTTTAAACGCGAGCCGATAACCGCCGCCAGGGCCTCGATCAAGGTAAGAAAATCGCTGGAGAAGCGCTGTTTATTTGGTCCACCGAGGTAGAGGAGGCCATGAAAATTTTCCTCATCCATAACCGGTACCAGCAGGTGGCTCTGGTTTGTGGTAGGGGAAAGGAAGGGGGCAAGGGCGTCGCTTTCCGGTGACTGCAACTGGAGCGGGGTTGGTTTCTCCTTCCAGCGCTTGAGGAGTGGGGCGAGGCTGGGAAGGGATGTTGGCAGGTTTGCGGCAGCCGGTCCGGGCAGCGGTGGCAGCAGGTGAAGGCCTCCGGCCGTTGGCAGGTAGATCTCAACCGCCAGGGGTTTCAGTCGTGGAAATATCTGGTCGTGGAGAAAGGCCCACAGCTGCGGCAAGCCGGCGATACTCCTTTGGCCAACGCTCAGGTTCCTGATCAGATCAAGGGCATCACTGGCGGGAATTGTATAGGCCGGCTGATTTTCGAGATCCATGAGAGTAGCGTAATCCTGGCGGTCTGCCGTTGGCAAGCGTGGCGTTTGGTTCAGAGGAATCGGCGGGACAGTCTGGGTACATCGTATCAAAAAAATAAACGTATATGAAGCCGATGCGGCGATTTTTTTATCCCCCCCATGACTGGAAGCCACAACAAAGCATGAAAATCATCAATAATGGTGACCAACCTCAGCCTGGCACGGAGGCCGGTAGACTGTATGGTCTTGCTGGCAGCTGCATCGCAAAAGGCCCGGCAGGATGGGGTCTATGGCCGGTGTTCTGCTCGAATCGGGTTGCGGAGGGTGCCAATCCGCTCAATTTCCACCTCGACGAGGTCGCCGTCTGTCAGCGGGCCAACCCCACTCGGGGTACCGGTAATAATGATATCGCCGGGCTCCATGGTGAAGTTTTTTGAAACAAACGCCATAAGTTCTGGAATCTTGAAGATCATCTCCCGGGTGTTGCCATCCTGAACTGTTCTGCCATTTAGCCGGCATTGGATGCGCAGATTCTGTGGGTCACCAATGGCCTCAGGGGGGACGATAACCGGGCCGATCGGGCCAAAAGTATCCAGGGATTTTCCCCGAAACCAGCCGGATTTGTCGCTTCTTTGCAGGTTTCTTTGGCTGATGTCATTAAAACAGGTATATCCGAGGATATGGTCAACCGCCTGTTCTGCGTCAATATTTTTCATCTGGCTGCCGATAATGATTGCCAGTTCTGCCTCGTAGTCGGTACGGCAGTCGGCAAAGCGGTATTCCTCGAGAAAAGTGGGCAGAATGACCGGTTCTTCCGGTCCGATCAACACGTTTGGGGTTTTCGCAAAGAGCACCGGCTCGCTGGGGGTTTCATTGGTGAAATTCTGCACATCAACTGAGCCGCTCTCCTTGATATGCTCGAGGTAATTCAGACCCAGGGCAATAATTTTACTCGGTTTGACCGTGTAGGTGCCGCCGTTGGTAAAGGGAAGGGTGATCATCGTTTTTCTCCTGAAGTGAAGCAGGCCTCTGCTGGGGCCAGGTTATCTGCCAACCGCCCTGGGCAGGCCGGGCGGGTTAACGGCGGAGACATGGGTGGTCGTTACGGTGTCTCTTTCAGGGCAGTCCGCCATTGATTATGTATCTTTCCACCGAAAATTTTCGCCGGCAACCGGCGGCGGTCATGCTGCGGATTTTGCCAAAAATCGGGCGCTCAGGCCAGGCCCGATCATGTACCCCGCCAATGGACCAGGCGATACCGGCATACCCGTTCGGATCGCGGCCATCAAGCGAGTAGCGGTCATTGAGGTGGATTGCCAGAGCCAGTGCCTCCTCAGGTTCCCGGGTCCATTCGAGAATTTTCTTCGCCCAGTACATTCGCAGGTAACCGTGAAGCTTGCCGGAAGAGACAAGGTCGAGCTGGCAGCGGTTCCAGAGGTGGTCGTCGGTCTCTCCCTGCTCGAGGACGGCTCCGGAGTAGAGTGCCGGACGGGGATCTTGGCGATGGGCGTTCAAGGTGTTCTGGGCCCACTCCGGAAACCCTGCAAAGCGGTCATATTGAGGCTCATAGAGGCAGAAGTTATCGGCAAGTTCACGCCGGACAATCAGTTCTTCGAGAAAGGCTTCCTGGCTCTCCGCGGGGATATCCTTCTGCTGCTGGACCAGCAGAGCGAGCCGCTGGGCGGAGAGTTGGCCGAAATGGAGATAGGGAGAGAGGCCGGACTGCCCGGCCAGACAGGGGTTGTTGCGATTGACGGCATATCCGGGCAACCGTTGCCTCAGGGCCTGGTCAGCCGCCTGGGCGGCTGCCTGCTCTCCCGGCTGCAGCCAGGTCACTTCACCGACCTGACGGTCGACGACCGTGGCGGCAAGGCGGTCGATTGCCACCGGGGCCGAACTCTTCGGGCAGGGGTGAGGGTGGAGTTGAAGCGGGGGGAAGGGGGTCAGGTAATCACCGACCAGGCGGGAGATCTTTGGCCGGATGGTGTAGGCTGCATACTCTTTTTTCGCCGAGGTCTGCCAGGCGGGAATGATATTGTGCCCGTCCACTTCGTGCCAGGGCAGGTTGATTTTTGGGAGAAGCTTTTCCCGCCAGCGTCTTTTGATCCGCAGCGGGTCAAAATCGGAGACCAGGAGATGGGCGTCGAGCCTGTCGAGCAGGGGGGGCAGGACCTCCGTTGGACTGCCCTCGAGAATATCAAAAAAAATACCGTAGCGATGAAGGGTTGTCTGCAGTTCGGCCAGTCCCCGGAGCATGAACAGATAGTGGCGAAGGGTGGCGCCAGGATAGTCGCAGACCAGGCAGAACACCACCAGCAGCGGTTTTTCCCGGTCAAGGGCTTCCTGCTGGGCATAGAGTAGGGCCCAGTTGTCTGCCGCCCGCTGCTCCCGGGAGAGCCAGTAGACCACCGGTCCGGCCCCTCGTCGGCCTTCGGCTACGAATCGGCTGCGCCGGTCAATATCGGTATTGCGTTGGAACATTGCTCTCCTTCAGGGCTGGTATACTCTCCGAAAAAGCCGGTGGCCTGAGTGGCCATTGTTTCCTTCGGGGGGATGCTGTACAGTTAATCCCCAGCAGAGCATGGTGCAAGAGTATAAGGAGATTACTATGACCGAAAACCCGCAAAAAAAGATACCTATAGGCATCAGTTCCTGTCTCCTCGGCAATCCGGTACGTTATGACGGCGGACATAAACACGACCGCTACATTACCACCACCCTTGGACAGTTTTTTGAATTTATCCCGGTCTGCCCGGAAGTTGAGTGCGGACTGCCAATCCCCCGGGAGACCCTCCGCCTGATTGGTGACCCGGATAATCCCCGGCTGGTGACCAGCAGAAGTGGGGTGGATCACACCGAGCGGATGCAGAACTGGGCCAGGGCAAAGGTGACGGAGCTGGCCCGGGAAAATCTCTGTGGGTTTATCTTTAAAAGCAAATCCCCCTCATCAGGGATGGAGCGGGTCAAGGTTTATGACGACAACAAGGTTCCCCGGCCGATCGGGGTTGGCCTGTTTGCCAGGGAGTTTATCAAGGCCTTCCCCCTGCTGCCGGTAGAGGAAGAGGGGCGTTTGCACGATATGGTCCTGCGGGAGAACTTTATCGAGTCGGTTTTCGTCTTTCAGCGCTGGCGGGATGCCCTGGCCGTTGGAACGCCCCGTTCTCTGGTTGACTTCCATACCGACCATAAAATGCTCCTGCGGGCCCACAGCGAGGGACATTACCGGGAACTGGGGCGGATCGTCGCCCGGGCCGGCGAGGGTGACAGCGGGGAACTGTTTGCTCAGTACCAGGAAGAGTTACTGGCGGCACTGAAACTGAGGACAACCGTGAAAAAGCACGCCAATGTCCTCATCCACATGGTCGGCTACTTCAAGAAGGTACTCTCGGCCGACGAGAAGCAGGAACTCCTCGAAATCATCGATCGCTTTCGCCGTAACCATGTGCCGCTGATTGTGCCGATTACCCTGATCA
Source organism: Desulforhopalus sp. (assembly GCA_036350955.1). Lineage (GTDB taxonomy): Bacteria > Desulfobacterota > Desulfobulbia > Desulfobulbales > Desulfocapsaceae > Desulforhopalus_A. The sequence continues at coordinate 7,098 of JAZBOD010000086.1, forward strand.
ACCACTATGTCCGGAAGTACCAGGAGCCCTATCTGGCCCGCCAGTACTATCTCAATCCGCACCCAACCGAACTGAAGCTGCGCAACCATGCCTGAAAACAATGCTCCATCAACCATCCTGATCACCGGCGCCACCGGCTATATCGGTCGGCGCCTGGCAGAGCATCTGCTCGGGAACCGGGGGTACGCCCTTCGTCTGCTGGTTCGCAATCGCCATAAAGTTCAGGCCGGCCTCGCCGCCCGGGTCGAGGTGCGGGAAGGGTCGACCTTTGACCCCGAGGGGCTGGCAGCCGCCCTTGTTGGCGTGGACTGTGCCTTTTACCTCATCCACTCAATGGGGGCGACTGAGGACTACTCCCGTCTTGACCGGGAAAGTGCGGAGAACTTCCGCCGGGCCTGTATTGCAGCCGGGGTCCGGCGGATTATCTATCTCGGTGGCCTGGGGGTGCGGGAGAGTGCCAGCGCCCACCTGCTCAGTCGACTGGAAACCGGCGAGATCCTTGCAGCGGAACCGGAGCGGATAGAGACAGTGTGGTTGCGGGCCGGGGTGATCATCGGCTCCGGCAGCGCCAGCTTTGAAATCCTGCGCAATCTCTCGCAGAAACTGCCGGTCATGATTACTCCGCGCTGGGTGCGCAGCCGGACCCAGCCGATCGGGATCGACGATGTGCTGGCCTATCTGGAGGCGTCGATCTCTGTTCCCTGCCAGGGCACCCTGCAGGTCGATATCGGCTGTGAACCACTCAGTTTTCAGGATATGATGCAGCAGGCCGCCGAGGTTATGGGTTTGAAAAGGGCGCTCATTCCGGTGCCGGTACTCTCCCCCCGGCTCTCCTCCTACTGGCTGATCCTTTTCACTCCGGTACCCTACCGCCTCGCTTCGGCTCTGGTTGAAGGATTGAAGAGTGAGACCGTGCTGCAGAACGACCATGCTGCGAGATACTATCCGCAGATTGAACCAATGCCCTTTAAAAAGGCGGTGGCCAGGGCGATCCACGAACTGGAGGAGAACCAGGTGCTCAGCCGGTGGTGCGACAGCAGTGCCGGGGAGGCCTGTGACATCAAGGATTTTGATAACCCCGCCGGGGCTATCCTCCGTGATACCCGGACAGTCCCCTTTCCCGAGGGCGTCGAACAGCAGGCGGTATTTCGTTCAGCCTGTGCGGTAGGTGGTCCAACTGGCTGGTTTAGATATAACTATTTGTGGAGGCTGCGTGGCTTCCTTGACAAATTGGTCGGAGGATATGGTCTAAATCGCGGCAGGCGGCTTGACCGGGAGCTACGGGTTGGCGATGCCCTTGATTTCTGGAAGGTGGTTGATATCCGCGAGGGAAAACGCCTGCTGCTCTACGCCCAGATGAAGCTGCCTGGCCAGGCCTGGCTGGAGTTTGACGTCCAGCCGGACCGTCTGGTGCAGACCGCCCATTTCCTTCCCCGTGGCCTGCTCGGCAGGCTGTACTGGTACTCGATCGTTCCCATCCATAATTTTGTCTTTGCCGACCTTGCCCGGACGGTAGTGTTATCCGCCAGAGACAAAGCCACCAAAGAAGGTGAAGGCTGCAGTACCGGTGGAGGGGCTGAGTAGCCCAGAAAGGGAACGATAATGGCTCAAGCGGTCTGGCGCCCGCAACCCAAGGGTGATGTCCCCTCCCACAGCAGAGGGGGTAAGGACCTTCACGAAATTCATTCTTAAAATATCAGAGATGAATTTCTCAGGTACTGAGGAGGGGCCATGAAGGATCAGATGCTGACCTTTTTTACCGAGCTGCCGCTGTTCTCGAAACTCCCGCCCAAAGAGCTTCTCAAGGTGGTCGAAGCTGTCGCCGTGAAGACCTTTACCCAAGGTGAGGTGCTCTTTACCCAGGGCCGCTCGAAAATCGATGGCATCTATATCCTGAAAAGCGGTGAGATTGAACTCTACTATGCCCGTGATGGGCTGAAAACCCAGTGTGACACCCTTGGCCGAGGGGAGATCTTTGG
>JAZBOD010000087.1:0-3996 GCA_036350955.1 Desulforhopalus sp.
CTGGTGGTCGGCAACCCGGCCAACACCAACGCCCTGATCGCGATGAAAAATGCCCCGGATCTCAACCCGCGCAATTTCACCTCGATGATGCGCCTCGACCATAACCGCGCCATGTCGCAGATTGCCGAAAAGGTCGGCAGCCACTCCACCCGGGTGGAGAAGATGGTGGTCTGGGGCAACCACTCCGCCACCCAGTTCCCGGACATCAGCTATGCCACCGTGGACGGTACCCCGGTGCCGGAGAAGGTGGACAACGAGTGGTATGTCCAGCACTTCATCCCCACCGTTCAGCAGCGGGGTGCGGCAATCATCAAGGCCCGTGGTGCCTCTAGTGCCGCCTCGGCAGCATCGGCGGCCATCGACCATATGCGCGACTGGGCCCTTGGCTCGAATGGCGCCTGGGTCAGCATGGGGGTCTTCAGCAAAGGCAATAGCTACGGGATCGACGAAGATTTGATGTACGCCCTGCCGATCACCTGCGCCAATGGCCAGTGGCAGGAGATCACCGGCCTGCCGGTCAGCGATTTTGCCCGGAAAATGATGAGTGCCACCGAACAGGAACTGGTCTCCGAACGAAGCGCGATCGCCGACTTGATCTAGCTGGCGGTTCTCCAGGAAAAAGCGGGGTGGCCGGCCGATGCCGGCCACCCCGCTTGGTTTTCCCCCAAAAGGCCTTTTCCCCCCAACCTGCCTGACATTACTTCAGTTCAGCCCGGAGGCGGTTGACCAGGTCCGCCACGGCCTCGGCATCGGTGAAGTGCAGGGTGTGCGCCTGCTCTTTGGCGGTAAGCGGATCCTGCTCCTTGAGCTGGGCGGCGAGTACCGCAAGACCGGCCTCCGAGGCATCGCCGCGGCTCTGTTGCCGCCGGCGAATCCTCGCCTGCAGCACCTCGAGGGGTGCCTCCAGGGCAATGATCTGCCATGGCACCGCCAACTCCCCGGCCAGGCTCTGGAAAGGATCCCGCCAGCGTCGATGAAGAAAGGTGGCATCGACGATCACCAGAAAACCGGCGCCAAGCAGCAGTTTTGCCTCTTCGGCCAGGGTGGTGAGGGTCCGCCGGTCAGTCTCCGGAGTGTAAATCCCCCCTGGAATTGCGCTACTCTCCTGCAGAGGCTTCAGCCCGAAGAGCCGCTTTCGGGTCACGTCCGAGCGAAGCCGCAGGGCGCCGAGTTGTTCGAGCAGCTGCTGGGACAGCCAGGTCTTGCCGGAGCCGGAAACCCCGTGCATCAGCAGCAGAGCCGGACGAGGCTCACCGGCCAGCTGGTCGGCAAGCTCGAGGTAACCCAGGGAATCCTGCAAATGGACATCCGCCTCCTCCCTGTGCTCGTCGGCCAGAATCGCCGCAACCTTGGCCCGCACCGTTGCCCGATACACCTGGTAGTAGGTCAGGGCGGCCATCCCGTCAATGTCCCCGGTCAGCTCGAGATAGCGGTCAACCAGTCGCCAGGCCAGATCATGGCGGCCTCGATGACGGAGGTCCATACTCAGGAAGGCGATTTCACTGATCAGGTCGATTTGGCGCAGGCCGGGGTTGAACTCCAGCGCATCAAAAATCAGTGGCCGACTGTCCACCCAGGCGATGTTGCCGAGATGGAGGTCACCGTGGCACTCGCGAATAGATCCGCTCGCCTTGCGTTTGGCAAAATGGCCAAAGAGGGCATCACCCGCTGCTGTGCACCAGGCCTGTAGCCGCTCAAGGAGCAACTGGCGCCTGTGGTCACCGGCGGGACAGAGTGTGCCGAGGACGCGAAAATTGTCTGCTACCGGAGCAATGACCGCTTCCGGTTCACCATAGGCCGATCCAACCGGAGCAGCGTCAATGCCGGCATGGAAGGTGGCAATCGACTCGGCAATGGCATCGATCTGCTCCCGGCTGATCTCCGCCTCCCGGTCAAGAGTGGCGTTGGCAGGAAAGGCGCGCATCTGCACCGCCCACTCCACCACTGGCCCCGGTCCATTGAACCGTGGTGCAGCTTCGCTTCCGGAGATTGGCACCACGCCCAGATAGATCTCCGGGGCGAGTCGCCGGTTGAGACGGATCTCCTCACGGCAGAAATGCCGGCGCTTATCAAGACTGGAAAAGTCGAGAAACCCGAGTTTGAGTGGCTTTTTGATCTTGTAGGCGTACGGCCCGCTCAAGATCACCCAGGAGATATGGGTTTCGATCAACTCCGGTGCGGGGTCCGGATGCTCCACGGAACAGGTTTTTAAGAGACCTTCGATCAGCGGGGTCATGGCATTGCGTCCCCTCGTTGAGGCTTGGTTTTACCAAGCTCCAGGCTAGCCGCTTCAGCGTGATCCTGCAAGGGGTCTTGCACCCTTTCCCACTCTTTTCGTCACCCTTGCCGGCTCAAGCGCCAGACAAAAAGGCCGTTGCCTCGGCAGGAGATCCGACCTAAGGTTAGCTCTTGAGATATCCATTTCTTGTTTTTTACCCAGGGAGAAAAATGCCCCTCGAAAAACCCCATGCCCGTTCCGGTACCGAGGTTCTCGACGATCTGCAGAGCAGCCTGGATGGCCTTTCCCGGGAGGAGGCGGCCAACCGGCTGGAACAATTCGGTGCCAACAAGCTGCCCGAGCCCCCGAAGGAAGGGGCGCTGAAACGCTTTTTCAGGCATTTCCACAACACCCTGATCTACATCCTCCTCTTCGCCGCACTGGTCACCGCCCTCCTTGGCCACTGGGTTGATACCGGGGTTATTTTCGGGGTGGTGGTGATCAACGCAGTGATCGGTTTTATTCAGGAGGGCAAAGCGGAACAGGCCCTGGAGGGGTTGCGCAAAATGCTCTCTTTGCATGCGCAGGCCCTCCGTGACGGCCAGTGGCGGGAAGTCGACGCTGAACAGCTGGTCCCAGGGGAGATCGTCCGTCTTCGCTCCGGCGATCGGGTACCCGCCGACCTGCGCCTGCTCGAGACAACCAACCTGCACATTGAAGAGTCCGCCCTGACTGGAGAATCTCTGCCGGTTGCCAAAGATACCGAGCCGGTTGTCGCCGACGCCGGCATCGGCGACCGCTTCGGCATGGCTTTTTCCGGGACTTTGGTCGCTGCCGGACGAGGAACCGGGGTGGTGGTCGCCACCGGCTCGGCAACCGAAATCGGCAAGATCAACCGGATGATCAGCGAGGTGGAGACCATGGCCACCCCGCTGACCCGGCAGATGGAGCATTTTGGAAAAATTCTTTCGGTGGCCATCGTCATCTTGGCCTGCCTGGTGTTTTTCACCGGCTGGACCTTTCACCAGTATACCATCGATGAACTTTTCCTCGCGGCAATCGGTTTCGCCGTCGCGGCGATCCCCGAAGGCCTGCCGGCAATCCTCACCATCACCCTGGCCCTTGGGGTGCAGCGGATGGCCAGACGCAATGCCATTACCCGCAAGCTCAATGCAGTCGAAACCCTTGGCTCGGTAACGGTCATCTGCTCGGATAAGACCGGCACACTGACCCGCAACGAAATGACCGTGATAGAACTGGTCACCGGTGGCGGCACCTACCAGGCAGAGGGTATTGGTTACGCCCCCGACGGAGATATCCTCCACGGTGGGGTCAAAGCCGAACTGGCCGACCACCAGGATCTCCACCGGCTGGTGGAGATCCTCGCGGTCTGTAACGATTCGACAATTCATCAGGAACAGGGGCAGTGGCTGGTCAACGGGGAGCCCACAGAAGGTGCGCTACGTACTCTGGCAGCCAAGGCTGGTTATTCCGACAAAGATTACCAACGACTGGCGGTGGTCCCCTTTGAGTCGGAAAACAAATTCATGGCCACCTTGAACCAGATCGGCGATGACCGGCGTATCTTGGTCAAGGGGGCTCCTGACCGTCTTCTTGATCGCTGCTCCCACCAATTCGGCAAGGACGGCTCCCTAGAGGTTCTCGACCGACCTTTTTGGGAAGACCAGATAGAGAACCTTGGCACCAGGGGTTTACGGGTTCTGGCCGGTGCCGAACTGGGTGTCGACCAGGCCAGAGAGGATCTGCAGCTTGTCGAC
>JAZBOD010000088.1:0-4847 GCA_036350955.1 Desulforhopalus sp.
CCGCCAAGGGCCTTGATCTTTTCCGGAATCTGTTTGGCGGCGCCGATACCGATCAGGGTGACACTGGGAATGAAATACCCGTAGACTTGTTCACGAATGGCCATGATGAAATCTCCTTTTGAGTTGTGGATGGTTAGTCGATCCGTTGTCTGCGGCCTGAAACTTCAAGGTCCACCCAAAAGGCAAAGCAATCGTCATGCCAGATTATATATTTTTATATTTCGGTAGCTTAATTACTTTCAAAAATCGACCACTGCGACACTCTGGCCATTACCAACGAAAATGAGCAGCAGTTGAAGGCTATTTCCCGGATAGTTCTGTTAAGAACTCTCTCTTTCCGGGCAGTTAACCCTGGGTGGGTCAGAAAGAAACAGCCGGAAGGGGCAAATGGGTCAAAATGTCACACAGGAGGATGGAGGAGAAATCGGCTGCTACTCAATATCGAGGGCGTACTTGGCGAGCTTGCGGTAGAGGGTTTTGCGGCTGACCCCGAGAACCCTGGCGGCCTTTTGCCGGTTGCCGTTGACATACTGGAGGATTTTCAGGATATGGCTCTTCTCCACCGACTCCAGGGTGAGGTCGGCCTGGCCCTCTTCCGTGGCGGAGACCAGTTCCCGAGGGAGACAACGCTCGGTAATAAGATTGTTTTCGGCAAGAATTATCGACCTCTCGATCACATTGCGCAGTTCGCGGACATTACCGGGCCAGGCGTAGCGGAAGATGCAGTCCAGCGCCTGATCAACGATCCGGTAGGTGACGCTCTCCGGGCTCAGTTGGGTCAAAAAATAGTTGACCAGCAGCGGCAGATCCTCCTTGCGGTCGCGCAGGGACGGGATGTGGATGGTGAAGGCGTTGATCCGGTGGAAAAAGGCCTCGTTGAACCTGCCCTGTTCAACCTCTTCAGCGAGGTTGCGGTTGGTCGCGAACAGAAAGCGGATATTGACCTTGCGTTCCTCCTTTTCCCCTACCCGCCTGAAGGTCTGGGTCTCGAGAACCCGGAGCAGCGAAGCCTGAACCTCGAGGGGCAGTTCACCGATCTCATCGAGAAAGAGGGTGCTGTCGTGGGCAAAGGACATCAGCCCCTCCCGTGACTCGGAAGCCCCGGTAAACGACCCCTTCATATGCCCGAACAGTTCGCTGCGCGAGAGCTCTTTCTGCAGCGAAGCACAGTTTTTGATGATCATCGGGCTGGCGGCACAGGTGGAACGGTGGTGAATCAGTCGGGCAACCACATCCTTGCCGACCCCGGATTCACCGGTGATCAGCACCGGAATTCGTGCCGGCCCCACTTTGTTGATCAAAAACTTGATCTCACTTACCGCAGGTGAATTACCGATAAAACGGACCGCTTCCTGATCGAGGCCACTGGCGTGGCGGAGTATCCGGTTCTGCCGGGAGAGCAGCACCCGCTGGTGGGCCTTTTCCACCACCAGGTCGAGCTGGTCGAGGTTGAACGGCTTGCGGATAAAATCGCAGGCGCCAAGTTTCATTGCCCTGACTGCGCTGTCGATATCGCCATGGCCGGTAATCATCACCACTTCAACGTGGATAACCGTCTCCTTGATCTTGATCAGCAGGTCGAGATCCTGCACATCCGGCAGGCGCAGATCCATGATGATGACATCGAACCACTGGCTGCGGACTCTGATCATCGCCTCGGTGGCATCGGCCGCCGTTACGACTTTTCGCCGGTCGGTGGCCAGCTCTTTCTGTAGCAGCCGCCTGATCGACTCCTCATCATCAATGACCAGGATTGAATACTGTTCAGTTTCCATAGGGTTGAGGATGAGCTAGAGATCTATTCCCGGCAGCGCCACCTTGAACGAGGCCCCCCTGCCCTCTTCGCTGTTAACGGTAATCTCACCGCGATGGTGTTTGACGATGGAAAAGCAGGTGGAGAGGCCAATGCCGATCCCCTTGCCGACCGGTTTAGTAGTGAAAAAGGGTTCGAACAGTTTTTCCTGGACGGTAACGGGAATTCCGCAGCCGGTATCGGCAACGATCAACTCAACTCCGCCGTCGCCGCCGGCTGCGGTGATAATCGTTATCTCGCCCCCCTCGGCGGTGGCGTCAAAGGCATTGGTGACCAGATTGATGATCACCTGTTTGAGTTGCGACTCATCCCCCAAGATCTTCGGCAAATCATCGGCCAGAGTAGTGTTCAGGCTGATGCCGTGCCGCTCCTTGAAATGGTGTTTGAGCAGAAACAGGGTGTCGCTGACACACTGATTGAGGTCCACCGGCCAGAGACTTGAGGCTTTTGGTCGGCTGAAGGTCAACAGCGTCTGAACTATATCGCGGCAACGGATGCACTCCTTGAGAATAGTACTGGTATATTCCTTGAAGTCATCCATGATTTCAGGAGAAAGACGCTCTTCAACCCGACCAAGACCCCGCTGCAGACCTTCGGCAAAACCACTGATCGCGGTAAGCGGATTATTGATCTCGTGGGCGACTCCCGCCGCTAGGGCACCAATGGTCGCCATCTTTTCCGCCTGGTAGAACTGCGCCTGAAACTCCTTGTCCAGAGTGACATCCCTTTTGAAGAGCAGGACGCTCCGTTCACTGGTCGGGGACATTTTCAACGGGGAAGCGATAATATCGTAATGGCGGAACTTGTCCTGTACTTTGTAAATGCAGAGGTCTTTGACGATCTTGTCCAAGTCAAGCGCCCGCAGGGCCGGACAGTCGTCGCAGCGGCTGCTTTGACCACGAAACACCAGATAGCAATACTGGCCAATCGGGTCGACTCCGGGAAACCAGTCGGTAAAGACATGGTTGACCTGCTGAATGCGCAGATCCTCGGACAGGACAACCATCAGGTCGGTGATACCGTCGAGTACCGCCTGAATCTCTTTCCTTTTTTTCTCCAGCTCCTGGTTACTCGTCTTCAGCTGTTCGACCTTTTGCTGCAGTTCCTGATAAAAACCCAGTTTACAGTGCTCAATGCCGACCAGATCGGCCAGGGTGGGCCGGGACTTCATCACCACACCTCTTCGCAGATCTGCAGCAACTCCTGCCAGGATGCCGGCCGCGGATTGGTCAGGTTACAGGCGTCGTTGACCGCCATCCGGCAGATCGGTTCGAGGTGGTTCCTCTCCTGCTCGCTGACCTCCTGCCGGAGCTTCAGGGAAACGTTGAAGGATCCGAAAAATTCATCAAGCCGGGCAATCCCGGCCAGTGCGGTCTCCCGTGGGCTGCCGACAGTGCCGTCGAGAACCACCCGGCCGATATCAGCCAGTTTATCTTCGGCGTAATCGAGATTAAAGCGCATCACCGCGGTAAGCAAAATCGGATGGATCACTCCGTGGCGCATATCAAAATGGCCACCGAGGGAGTGGGCCAGGGCATGCTCCGCGCCAAGGCTGGCATTGCTGAAGGCCATTGAGGCCGCGGTTGAAGCGATGCTCAACTTTTCCAGGAATTCAATCGACCGGGTATCGACTGCTTTGGCCAGATAACGGATAATCAGATCGACCGCCTTGAGCGATTGCATGGCGGTAAAGGGAGAAGCGATGGTCGAAGTATACGCTTCAATGGCGTGGGCCAGGGCGTCGACCGCGGACTGAATGATCAGGGTTTCACTTTTGGTTTTGAGGATCAGCGGGTCGGTAATGGAGATATTGGGCACCAGGGTACGGGTGATGATCGACATCTTCACCGCCCGTTCGACATCGGTAATAATACAGAACTGGGAAATATCCGAGCCGCTGCCGGCGGTGGTGGTGATCAGCACCATCGGCGGCAGCGGCCGGTTCACCCGGTTTGCCCCTTCATAATCCCTGATTCGGCCGCCGTTACTGGCGATAATCGCTATCCCCTTGGCGGTATCCATGGCGCTGCCACCGCCGATGGCGATAATCACATCGGCCCCGTTGGCCCGGTAGAATTCTGCCCCCTGTTCCACCTGAAAATCACGCGGGTTGGAGCTCACTCCGGAGTAGTAGATCCAGCCGATCCCCTCTTTTTTGAGGATATCCATCAGCCGCTGGACCCATCCGGCCTCCTCGATGCCGCTGTCACTCACCAAAAATACCTTCTTGGCACCAAGGCGCAGGGCGCACTGGCCGGCATAATTGAGGCTGCCGCGGCCGTGGATTATCTCGGGGAGAGCAAATTTAGAAATTTCCACGCCGGTGACCTCCAAAACGGCTTAAGGTTTGCTGGAAGAGATGACCCGGGGGGAGTGTGGTAGGGCAGGAGAATTACGCCATAGCCGTTCCCGGGCGTGCCGCTCAAAACAGTCCTGACTGACCAGACTACCATGCAGCGATCAATTGGCAAATACCTCTCTCGGTTTTTCTCTTTTTACTGAGCCGTAGAGACCAGTTCGACGATGGTCTCTGCTGTTCCCGGTAGACCGTGAACACTTTCATAACGTAAGAAAAAATTATCGCTTTTCCTGAACCAGTAGGTTCCGTGCCACAGTCTGGCCAAAAACCCTTCAGCACGAATTTCTACCTTGCGGGCGGCGACCTCCTCAGTGTCGACAAGGATGGTTTCCTCGCCGATTTTTTCAGCGGTCATGGCAACGACATCGATCTTGTCTGCGCGGATTATCCAGAAGGATGTCCGGGTTTCCGCGGAACCGAGAAATTTGCCGAGGGAAAAGGAGAGGGGCTGATACCAGGGACGATCATCTAGGGCAACTGTTCTGGAGAGCTCTTCACCTAAACGGCTTCCTCGAATGGTCAGGTTGTTGCCGATGCGCAGAGCAGTTATCTCATGCCTGCCTGGTTCATCAAAACGCCATTCCCGAGTCGCCCCGTCAGGGGTGCAAAGGTTATAGAAGGTCTTATTTTTTTCTACCCCCCAGATGACAATACCCTCCTCGCTCTCTTCCGCCC
>JAZBOD010000089.1:0-14218 GCA_036350955.1 Desulforhopalus sp.
CCGCAAACGGCGGCAATGAGCCGATACTCGACCAGATCGACCGCCTGAAACCTGCGGAAATCCTTATCCACAGCGCCGACAGGCTTAGTTTGCAGGGTATTCTCGATCAGCTCGGTACCGAAATGGCTGAAGTCTGCGTCACCGAACGTTCCACCGACGTCCGCCATCTGCCAACCGCCAGTGCCCTGCTCCACGACCACTTTTCCGTACTCAGCCTGGACGGGTTTGGCTGCCGCGGTTTCACGGTGGCAATCAGCGCTGCGGCAATACTTCTTGAATATGTCCGAGAAACCCAGAAGACCGAGATCGACCATATCGAGAAGCTGACTCCCCTCGACACCCGGACGATCCTCCATATCGATGATGCCTCCCGGAGAAACCTCGAACTCACCTCTACTTTAAGCGGAACCGAACGCCAGGGATCGCTGCTCGGGGTTCTCGACCATACCTGCACCCCGATGGGGGCAAGGCTGCTCAGACACAACCTGCTCTTTCCCCTTCAGGATCTGCCCAGGATCACTGCCCGCCTCGACGCGGTGAGCTATTTTTTCAAGGACGGCGCCCGGCGCAAAGAGTTGCGTCACCTACTCGACCAGATCTATGACCTGGAACGGCTGAACAGCAGAATGATTCTCGGCTCCGGCAATGGCCGGGATATGCTGGCCATGAAAAACTCCCTGGCCTGTCTGCCCGCGATCAGAAACCTGCTCGCCGATGGCAATACCGAGCGGCTTATCGGTATTTATCAGCAGTTTGACACCCTTGACGATCTGCACGATCTGCTTGAAAGGGCAATCAATCCCGAAGCACCGCTGAGCATTCGCGAGGGACAGTTGATCAAGCCAGGGTATAGCGAAGAACTTGATGAACTGCTCAGCCTTCTTCGAGACAGCAAAAAGGTGATCATCGACCTTGAGATCCGCGAGCGGGAGAAAGTGGCGATTCCCAAACTCAAAGTGGGCTATAATCGAGTATTTGGCTATTTTATCGAGGTTTCGAAGAGCCATGCCGACAAAGTGCCGCCCGACTATATCCGTAAACAGACCCTGGTTAATGCTGAACGCTTTATTACCCCGGAATTAAAAGAGTTTGAGGAAAAAGTCCTCGGAGCAGAAGAGCGCCGGCTCGACCTCGAGTACCAGATGTTTATCGCCATTCGCGAGCGCCTTGCCGCCAACAGCAGCCGGATTCTCCTCACCGCCGGGCTACTCGCCCAACTGGACTATCTTGCAGCCAACGCCGAACTTGCCCACCGCTACAACTACCGGCGGCCGGAGGTCAATGACGGTACGGAAATCAACATTGTCGAAGGACGCCATCCGGTCATTGAGCGGAATCTTCCCAGCGGTCAATTCGTCCCCAACTCGGTGCATCTCGACCAAAAGAGTGACGAGGTACTGATCATTACCGGCCCGAACATGGCCGGAAAATCGACGGTTTTACGGCAGACAGCCCTGATAGTGCTGATGGCCCAAATGGGATGCTATGTCCCTGCCGAGTCGGCGGTGATCGGGGTGGTCGACCGGATTTTTACCCGAGTCGGGGCAATGGACAATCTCCGCCGCGGTCAGTCGACCTTTATGGTGGAGATGAGTGAAACCGCCAACATTCTCAATAACGCCACGGAAAAGAGCCTGGTCATCCTTGACGAAATAGGCAGGGGCACCTCCACCTATGACGGATTGGCCATAGCCTGGGCCGTCGCCGAAGACCTGGTCGCGAAAAATGGACTCGGGGTCAAAACCCTTTTTGCCACCCACTATCACGAGCTCACAGAGCTTGCAGACAAGACTCCGCGCATCCGCAATTATTCCATCGCCGTTCGCGAATGGCAGGGACAGATCATCTTTCTCCATAAACTGGTCAAGGGCCGTACGAGCGGCAGTTACGGCATTCAGGTCGCCGCCCTGGCCGGGGTTCCGGAGCATGTCGTCCTCAGGGCCAAAGAGATTCTCAAGGAGATTGAGATGGGCAAATTCGCGGGCGAGAGTGCAACCGCGATGCCAGAGACCCGAAAAGCCCGGCGCCGTCGAAGCCATCCGGGCCAGCTCTCCCTCTTTGCCGCCCCGGCAGACCCGGTGCGTGAAAAACTGCTCCAGCTCAAGCTTGATCAATGCTCGCCGCTCGAGGCACTGCAGATCCTCTACTCCCTGAAAGAGAGGGTTGAGCAGTAACCTTCTCCCCCCTTTGATCGCGCTACGCTGCAGATGTCAGGAGAAGCACCTGCTGCTGACAACAACGCCGCTGGAGCAGTTGCCAGATGGGCGCTATTTGGTTTGCCATGTCATCGACTTACTTGTATAATCTGGTAAATACCCACTCATCCCACCCGGTGATTTTGGGGATGTGAAGACCGGTGTGTTGCAGAAATAACGGTAAGCCCAGGTGAACATGTTCCGCGTTCTCGTCTTTTTTATAATAAGTTTCATGTTGTTACCCTTTGATGCCGGTGAACTTCATGGGACCACAGGTCAAGGCGATGATCCTCTTGACCAACGTTACGACGAGGCCAAGTTCTATTATTATCAACTGCAAAACAACAGTACCCTCTCCAAGTCCCGGGAAAACTGGCTCAAAGGCACGCAGAATTTCCGCCGAATCTATCTGTCCAGCCCAAAGTCGGAACTGGCACCACCCTGTCTGTTCATGCTTGGCAGAATTTACGGCGATATGCACGGTCGATTCAACAATGACTTTGACCTTGAGGAGTCCGCTGCCTACTACAAGGATGTAGCCCGACTCTTTCCCCGCCACCGTCTCACCGACGACAGCTACTTCGCTCTGGCCAAGATCAGCCTGGAAAAACAGCAGGCACCAGAAAAGGCGGCCGAGTATCTCACCGAAATCATCACCAACCACGCTGACGGTGACATGTACCCGAGCGCAGAAGCCCTTCTTAAATCGCTCTCCCAGGAACATGACATCCCTCTGCCCAAGGTGATGGTCTCCTCCTCCCGGGAAAATAAGCTGAATTACGTGTTGCCGGTGAAATACTGGTCCTCGGATAACTATACCCGGGTAGTGGTCATGGCTTCCGGTCCGGTGACCTACAAAGAGGAACTGCTCAAAGAGACTGCCAACACCCCGCGAAGGCTCTATATCGATTTTCAAAACAGCTATATTGAACCCCAGTACCGGGCGCCGGTGCCGATTGAGGACGGTCTCCTGCGCGGCATCAGGACCGGCCAGTTCGCCCCGGACACCGTGCGGGTCGTTCTCGATATCGAGTCAATAGACAGCTACAAGATTTTCAGCCTGCCTGATCCCTTTCGGGTACTGATCGATGTCATGGGGAAAAAAGACGAAAAGGAGGCACCCACGGCAAAGCAGACCCTCTTGGCAGATAAGCAGAAAGTGATCAAGACCACTGCCGAAAAGTCGACAGATCCGCCGAGAATCTCGCTCCGAACCAGTAAAAAGAAAGCCCTCTCCGGCAGCAGCCTCGATACCGCGGTTGCCCCAATGACCACCGTTGATCCACACCAGCAACCGCTTTCCCTGGCCCAGCAGCTTGGCCTTGGGGTGAAAAAGATCGTCCTTGATCCCGGCCATGGCGGGAAAGATCCCGGAGCAATGGCCTTTGGCTTGAAAGAAAAGGATATTGTGCTGCAAATCGCCCGAAAACTGGCACCGATCCTTCAGGAGGAATTAGGCTGTGAAGTGGTTCTGACCAGGAACGACGATATCTTCATCCCCCTTGAAGAACGCACTGCCATCGCCAATACCGAAAACGCTGACCTGTTTGTCTCGATCCATATCAACGCCCACCCTTCAGCCAGCGTCCGTGGCCTGGAGACCTATTATCTCAACCTGACCACCAATGCTGAGGCAATGCGGGTAGCCGCCCGGGAGAATGCCACCTCAACCCACCAGATGAGCGATCTTCAGGATATACTTTCCGATATTATGAAGAATTCGAAAATTGACGAATCTTCACGACTCGCCCAGTATGTCCACAACTCGATCCTTACCGAAGGGCCGAAAAATGGCTTTGGCAACAGCAAGAATCTCGGGGTCAAACAGGCTCCGTTCTACGTTTTGATTGGCGCCCAGATGCCGGCTATTCTTCTCGAGATAGCCTTTATCACCAACCAGCAAGATGCCCAGAACCTACAGAACCCGAGCTATCTGCGTCACCTGGCGGAAGATATTGCTCAGGGTATCCGCGCCTACGTCCAGAATACCACCGCCCAGCTGGATTTTTAGTACCTGAGAAATTCATTTCTGGTTTTTTTAGGAATGAATTTCGTAAAGGTACTTATCCCCTCTGCTGTGGGAGGGGATTATCGCCCTTGGGTTGCGGGCACAAGCCCGCTTTATACCTGAGAAATTCATTTCTGGTCTTGTGCCCAAAAAAAAGGCTGCCCTTTGTCGGGGCAGCCTTGGGGTGTATCTGTTTGCCGGAACCGCGGTTTACAGTTTGGCCACTTTGATCCTGGCCAAGGCCCGTTGCAGGGCAATTTCTGCCCTGGCTCTATTGAAATTTTCCGCCTGCTGTGCGGCCTGGGCTAGTCTTTTCTCGGCCCGTTCCTTTGCCCGCATAGCCCTTTCGACATCAATTTCGCTGCCTTTTTCGGCACTTTCAACGAGAAAGGTGATCTTGTTGTTCGACACCTCGCAGAAACCACCGCTGATCATCAGCGACTCCCTCTTCTTCCCATTTTCATAGGTCAGAGTGCCAATTTTAATTGTCGACAGAAAGGGGGCGTGGTTGGCAAGAACACCAAAGTCGCCGCCGTAGCCTGGGGCATTGACGATATCAACATCCTCGTTCACTTTTGCTCCGGAAGGGGTGACGACTTCAAGCCTGATCTGTTGTCCCATCGAGTTGTCCTCTATCGCGATTTGTTGTAATTAGCCTTTGGCAGCGGCATCCTTGGCAATGGCTTCATCAATGGACCCAACCATGTAGAAGGAGTTTTCGTTGAGATTATCGTGCTTACCCTCAAGGATCTCCTTGAAACCCTGAACAGTATCGGCGACTTTTACAAACTTGCCGGCCATTCCGGTAAAGACTTCAGCTACGGTAAAGGGCTGGGAGAGGTAACGTTCAATCTTCCTTGCCCGGGAAACCAGCTGCTGGTCTTCCTCGGAGAGTTCGTCCATGCCAAGAATCGCGATGATATCCTTGAGATCCTTGTATTTCTGCAAAGAAACCTGAACTCCTCGAGCGACCAGGTAGTGCTCCTCGCCGATAACGTTCGGGTCGAGAATCCTCGAGGTGGAATCGAGCGGATCCACTGCGGGGTAAATACCCAATTCGGCAATCTGCCTGGAGAGAACGACTGTTCCATCAAGATGGGCAAAGGTCGTTGCCGGTGCCGGGTCGGTGAGATCGTCTGCAGGAACGTATACGCACTGTACCGCGGTGATCGAGCCTTTGTTGGTCGAGGTGATTCGCTCCTGCAGGGCACCAAGGTCAGTGGCCAGGGTCGGCTGATAACCAACCGCCGAGGGAATCCGGCCAAGGAGCGCGGAGACCTCAGAACCGGCCTGGGTGAAACGGAAGATATTATCAACAAAGAGCAACACATCCTGGCCTTCCTCATCACGGAAGTACTCGGCAGCAGTCAAACCGGTAAGGGCAACCCGGGCACGGGCGCCTGGTGGTTCGGTCATCTGTCCGTAAACCAGTGCGGCTTTGGGCAGAACGCCTGAATCCTTCATTTCGTGGTACAGGTCGTTGCCTTCACGGGTCCGCTCACCTACCCCGCAGAACACCGAGATGCCGCCATGGTGCATGGCAATGTTGTTCACCATCTCCATCATGATGACGGTCTTGCCGCAACCGGCGCCGCCAAACAACCCCATTTTGCCGCCGAGGGGAAAGGGGACCAGCAGGTCAATAACCTTGATTCCGGTCTCAAGGACGCGCACTTCGGTATCAAGGTCGGTAAAGGCAGGTGCCTCACGGTGAATCGGCATCGACTTCTCGGAGCTGATCGGCCCCAGGCCGTCAACCGGTCGTCCGACAACATTCATAATCCTGCCGAGGGAAGGTGCACCGACCGGAATGCGGATCGGCTCGCCGGTATCACGGACATCCATACCCCGAACCAGACCGTCGGTCTGATCCATCGCCACACAGCGGCAGACATTGTCCCCGAGGTGGAGGGCAACTTCAATAACCAGATTGTCCTCCTGATCATTAATCCCGGGGTTGGTCACCATCAGGGCATTCAAGATGTTTGGCAGATTACCCGGCTCAAATTCAACGTCGACGACTGGGCCGATTACCTGGGTTATTTTTCCAATTTTTTGTGTACTCATTAGGCCTTACCCCTCCTCAAAAGTCTGTGATTATCACAATGATAAAAAATTATTTCAGGGCTTCCGCGCCGCCGACGATATCCATTAGTTCACTTGTTACCGATGCCTGACGAGCTTTGTTGTAGACAATGGTCAGGTTATGGACAATGTCTTTGCAGGCGTTGGTGGCGTTATCCATCGCCGTCATCCTCGCGGCATGCTCGCTGGCCCCGACCTCAAGCATGGCGTGATAGACCAGAACGTTGAGATAGAGCGGCTGCAGGACATCCATAATCTCCTCGGTGGAAGGCTCGTAGATGTAATCCCCGGAGATTTTACCGGGGACACCCTCTTCGGCCTGAACCGGCTGCACGGGAAGGAAGGCCGCCGCTTCGGGGACCTGGGATGCCACCGATCTGAACTTGCCAAAGAGGATCTCAACCCGATCGCTTCGCCCGGCGAGGAATTCCTGGGCCAGGTCAGTGGCAATCTCCCGGGCATGGAACATCTGGAAGCTGCTCATGATCTCCCGGTAGCTCTTGCGGACCTTGCCGGTCTTTTTCAGCAGAGCAAAGCCTTTCTTGCCGACACAGACAAAACTGACTTTCAGCCCCTGGCCCTCATATTCTCTCATTTTGCGCAGGGCCAGCTTGACAATGTTGGCGTTAAACGAGCCGCACAGCCCACGATCCGAGGTGACCACCACCAGCTCCACCACCTTGGCCGCCCGATTTTCCATCAGGGGAAAGGCATTGGTGTTCGCGCCGGCGGAGAGGTTGGACATTGTTTCGTTAAATTTGGCGGTATAGGGGCGAAAGGCCTCCATCTTTTCCTGGGCACCGCGCAGTTTCGCCGCAGCGACCATATTCATGGCCTTGGTGATCTGCGCGGTCTTCTTGACCCCGGTAATCTTGGTTTTAACTTCTTTCAGAGTCGCCATAGCGTGACCTTTCCGGTATTAGTTAAGGCCTTTTGTTGCCTTGAAAGTTTCACCAAAGCTGGTCAGGACCTTATTGAGTTTTTCCATGATCGCATCGGTGAATTTTTCCTCGCTGACCAGATCGGTAAAGATGCTCGGCTCGTTGGACTCGATATAGTTATACAGTTCCGCCTCATAATCGGCGAGGGTGTTTACCGGCAGTTTGTCAAGAAACCCCTTGGAGCCGGCGTAGATGATGGTGACCTGTTTTTCCATCGGCAACGGCTGATACTGAGGCTGCTTGAGGATCTCCACCAACCGCTCGCCACGGGTCAATTTGGCCTGGGTACCGGCATCGAGATCAGAGCCGAAGGCGGCAAAGGCCGCTAGTTCACGGTACTGGGCAAGATCGAGCCGCAGGGTTCCGGCAACCTGCTTCATCGCCTTCACCTGGGCCGCGCCACCTACCCGGGAGACCGAGAGTCCCACGTTGATTGCCGGCCTGACCCCGGAGAAGAACAAGTTAGGCTCAAGATAGACCTGGCCGTCAGTAATGGAGATAACGTTGGTCGGGATGAAGGCGGAAACGTCACCTGCCTGGGTTTCAATAATCGGCAGGGCGGTCAGCGATCCGGCGCCAAGTTCATCATTTACCTTGGCGGCCCGTTCCAGCAGACGCGAGTGGTTGAAGAAAATATCACCGGGATAGGCTTCACGTCCCGGTGGGCGACGCAGGAGCAGGGAGAGTTCGCGGTATGCCACCGCCTGTTTGGAGAGATCATCGTAAATGATCAGAGCGTGCTGGCCGTTGTCCCGGAAATATTCGCCCATGGCGCACCCGGCAAAGGGTGCGATGTACTGCATCGGAGCCGGATCGGAGGCACAGGCGGAAACCACCGTGGTGTATTCCATCGCGCCATGCTTGCGCAGAGCTTCCACGACCAGGGCAACGGTCGATTTCTTCTGGCCTACTGCGACGTAGATGCAGTGGATATCGCTGTTTTTCTGGGCAATAATGGCATCGACACACAGTGCGGTTTTCCCGATTTGACGGTCACCGATGATCAGCTCGCGTTGCCCGCGGCCAACCGGAGTCATCGCATCCACCGCCTTGGCCCCGGTATAACAGGGTTGATGCACCCCTTTCCGGGCGATAACCCCAGGGGCGAGGACCTCGATCTTGGAGGTCAGCTCGGATTTAATCGGCCCCAACCCGTCGATAGGCTGGCCGATGCCGTCAACAACCCGTCCTTCCATGGCCGGGCCAACCGGGACCTCGGCGATCCTGCCGGTACGCTTGACGATATCGCCCTCTTTGATGTTCGTGACGTTACCGAAAACTGCACAACCAACATTGTCTGCCTCAAGGTTCAAGGCAAGTCCCAAGATCCCGCCGGGGAACTCGAGCAGTTCCATCGCCATGCAGTTCTGGACACCGTAAATCCTGGCGATACCGTCACCGACAGAGATAACGGTTCCGGTTTCGTTCAGGTCTATGCTGGTTTCATAGGCCCCAATTTGATCCTTGATAAGCTGACTGATTTCTGCGGCTTTGATCTGCATCTATTCTCTCCCCTTGATGGAATCTTTTAAACCTGCAAGCTGGGTTTTAATACTTCCGTCCAAAACCAGATCACCCACCTGAGCGACGATACCGCCAATGATTGATGGATCAACACTGGTTGTGAGTTCAACTTTCTTGCCAGTTAATTTTTCGAGTACTTTTTGAATTTTTTTCTGCATCGCCGAGTCGAGGGCAATTGCCGAGGTTACCTTGCCGTGGCTGATATTTTTCGCCTCATCAACCATGGTTTTAAAGGCCTCGGCAATCTCCGGCAGCAAAGCCGCACGTTTTTTCTGGACGAGGAGTTTGAGGAAATTGCCCATCACCGGATCTACCTCCATCGAGGCAACCATGCCGGTCATCACCTTTTCTTTGATTTCCATCGGGTAAAGCGGATTCGTCAGGGCGTCTGCAACTTCGGGGTGGGTATGGAACAGCTCCGCCAGCCCCTGGAGGACTTCATTATAGCCTTCATAGCTGCTCTGCTCGCGGCCGATGCTGAAAATGGCCTTGGCATATCGCTTGGCGAGGATTGTCTGTTTCACTGTACGGCCCCCACTTTGTCAAGATAGCTTTTGATAATCTTCACCTGATCGGTATCCGTAAGGTTTTCAACGATAATCGCCTCAGCCATCACCGCAGCCTGATCGGCAACCTCGTTTTTCAGCATCCGACGCGCTTCGGTGAGTTCGTTCTGGATCGCCTGTGCCGCCGACCGTTTGATATCCTCGGCGGCCTGTTCCGCTTTTTCCAAAATCTTGGTTTTCTCGATTTCCGCCTGGGCTATGGCCCGTTCGACGATCTTGTCAATCTCTACTTCGACACCGGCCAGCTGAGCCTGGAAATCTTCATAGGATTTTTCCGCGGCTGTCCGCTTCTGCTCAAGGCTGGCAATCTCTTCCCGAATCCGGTTCCGCCGCGCCGCAAGACCATTACCAATGGGTTTGGCGCCAAAATAGACGAGGATGATCATCAAAGCGATGAAGTTGACCACCCGCCAACCCAGATCTTTGACTTTTTCCGCCGAAAGACTTGAGCCATGGCCATCTGCAGCAACAGCCACCGCCGGGGAGAAACTCACCTCGCCTGAGGGAGTAATCACGGTAAACGACAGAGCAAACCACACTGCGACT
The DNA here is from genome assembly GCA_036350955.1 of Desulforhopalus sp. Taxonomy (GTDB): domain Bacteria; phylum Desulfobacterota; class Desulfobulbia; order Desulfobulbales; family Desulfocapsaceae; genus Desulforhopalus_A. Next base: position 9,866 of record JAZBOD010000089.1, read on the forward strand.
GTCAGCAGGCCGATCAGCCTGGCCATCTGTTTCACCCCTTTCATGGTTAGATGCTCCTTCCGAGAATTTTTCCGGCCATATCACTGGCAAAGCCCTGCAGATTGGCCTGAAGAGCTGACCTTGCCTCCTCAATTTCCGACTTCAGCGCACCCAGCTGACTCTCTTTTTCCGCATCAGCTTCCGCCTTTATTGCCGCCAGCCGAGTGGCACCGGCCTGCTGAGCTTCGGCGCGGGCCGAATCGAGAGCGGCCTTAGCCTTTCCTGAAGCCTGAGCCATTTTTGCATCGACCTCCTCCTGCCGGATACGGGCATTCTTTTCAAACTTGGCGATATCTTCCTGCATGCCCTGCAGCCTGGCCGCCCTCTCCGCCAAGATTCTTCGGATCGGCTTGTACAGAACCCCGTTCAGAAGGAACATGAGCACTACCATGTTGACAATCTGAAGAAACAATGTGATGTCAGTCGTAATCATGTGGCAGCTCCTACTTATCTCAGATAACGAAGAAAACTTACATTCATTGCAACAATGAATGATAACCGCAGAAATTGTCTATCACTGTAAAATCCAAAGCCAAAAGACCCGGTAACAAAATGAACGACCATTCACAACAGCAGAAAATTCATACTGTATATAGACGGCGCTGTCAACACCTTTGTGTCCGCGGCCGGGGTTCTCCGAAAAAGCCAGCCCGCCCGGAAAAACGGGGTAATTGCCCGGTCCGGAGAACAACAGCCTGCCGGTCTCTCGGTCACCTGTCCTGGCGAAGAAGTTCCTCAATCACCGCCGGCACCGAACGGAGCGCTTCAGCCAGCTTGTCGGCCATCGGTCCACCCGCCTGGGCCATATCCGCTCGTCCGCCCCCCTTCCCACCGACCACGGCAGCGACCCTGGCGATCAGGGCTCCGGCCTGGATTCTGCCGGTCAGATCGTCGCTGACCAACGCCAGCAGTGCAGCCTTGCCGTTGATCACCCCGCCAAGCACAGCAACACCACTCCCCAGAGAGTCGCGCACCCGGTCTCCCGCCTCCCGCAGGGTCTTAGGACTGTCTAAAGGGATTTCCGCATGGACAACCCGGACGTTGTCAACCAGTACCGCGCTCTCGCCTATATCGGCAAGATCTTTGCCGGCCAACTGTCGGGAGAGTTCAGCCACCTGTTTCTCAAGACTTTTATGGATCCTCAGGAGCGCTTCAATGCGGCCGGCCAGTTCCTGCACTCCGCCGACACCAAGCAGAGTACAGAGCTGCTGCTCGCGGTGGTAGACGCTTTCAATGTCGGCCAGAGCGGCACTTCCTGCCAGGGCCTCAATTCGCCGTACCCCTGCAGCGATACCGGACTCAGAGACGATTTTACACACCCCGATCTCTCCGGTGGCCTTGACGTGGGTTCCGCCGCACAGTTCCAGGGTAAAATCGGCCATCTGCACAACCCTAACAGTGTCGGCATATTTTTCGCCAAACAGGGCCATTGCCCCGGACTGTAACGCCTCTTCCCTGCTGAGCAGGCTGGTCTTCACCAGAGCGTTGGCGCGGATTTTCCCATTGACCAGCCGCTCCACCGCTGTCAGTTCGGCTGCGGTGAGTGGCGAGAAATGGGTAAAATCAAAACGGAGACGCTCGGCATTGACCAGAGAGCCGGCCTGCTTGACATGATCGCCCAGCACCTGACGCAGGGCGGCATGGAGAAGGTGGGTCGCGGAGTGGTGGGCGGCAATCACCCGGCGTCGCTCATCATCCACCTGGATATTCACCGCCATGCCCGGACGAAGCGTTCCCTCGTCAACCCGGATCTGCTGGAGAATGATCTTTTCTCCGGCCACGGCAGTTGTCTCAATCCGGGCCCGCCCACCATTCCAGATCACCTCACCGCTGTCACCGACCTGTCCTCCCGATTCAGCATAGCAGGGCGTCTGCGCCACACAGAGTTGGCCGCTGCTGCCGGAGGCAAGCTCCTCAACCCGTTCGCCCTGGCTGTTCAGCAGGGCGATTACCGTGGTTGCGCTGGACATCAGGTCGTAGCCGACAAAGTCGACCGCAACCTGTTCGGCAATAAGGCTTTTCACCCCTTCACCCTGCAGGGTCATCGCCTCGCCACGACGGGCCTGTCGTGATTTTTGCCGCTGGCCCTCCATCTCTTTTAAGAAACCTGGCTCATCGAAACCAAGCCCCCGCTCAAGCGCGATATCCCGGACAATATCGAAGGGAAAGCCAAAGGTATCGTAGAGTTTGAAGATGAACGCCCCGGTTATGTTCTCTCCCTTGCTGAGCCCACCGATCTCCTCGTCGAGAAGGTGCAGGCCGTGTTCAAGGGTCTCCCGAAAACGCTCTTCTTCGTTTTTGACGACCTTTCGGAGCAGCGCTGCCCCATCGGCCAGATGGGGATAGGCCGCGGCCATTTCCGTCACCACCACTGCGGTGACCGCCTCCATGAAGGCCTGATCAAGGCCGAGATACTTGCCGTAACGTACCGCCCGGCGCATAATCCGGCGCAAAACATAGCCGCGGCCTTCGTTGGCCGGCAGAACCCCGTCGCAGACCAGAAAGGCGGTCGCCCGGGCATGGTCGGCAATAACCCGCATCGCCGTGTCATCCTGTGGGCTGCTGCCGTAGTTCTTGCCGGACAACGCCTCCAGTCTGGCAATTATCGGCAGGAAGAGGTCAGAATCATAGTTGTTGAATTTCCCCTGGAGGACGGCGGCGACCCGCTCAAGCCCCATTCCGGTATCGATACTTGGTTTGGGTAACCTGGTCATTGTCCCATCACTGGCCCTGTTGAACTGCATGAAAACCAGGTTCCACAGTTCGAGAAAACGATCACAGTCACAACCGAGAGCGCAGTCTTCACGACCGCAGCCGGCGGCTGCACCCTGATCGATGTGGATCTCTGAGCAGGGGCCGCAGGGACCGGTATCACCCATCGCCCAAAAATTGTCCTTTTCTCCCATCCGTACGATCCGCCCCTTGGGCAGGGTCTCAACCTTTTCCCAGAGAGCATAGGCTTCATCGTCGTCTTCGTAAATCGAAACCCAGAGTTTTCCCGGGTCGATCCCGAGTTCCCGGGTAAGAAACTCCCAGGCGTAGGCGATTGCCTCCTCTTTGAAATAGTCGCCGAAGGAAAAATTGCCGAGCATTTCAAAAAAGGTGTGGTGGCGGGCAGTGTAGCCAACGTTTTCCAGATCATTATGTTTGCCGCCAGCGCGGACGCAGCGCTGACTGGTCACCGCAGTGGCATAGTCCCTCTTCTCCTCCCCCATGAACACCCGTTTAAACTGGACCATCCCGGCGTTGGTGAAGAGCAGGGTGGGATCATCTTTGGGGACCAGCGAGGAGCTTTCGACCAGGGCGTGGCCTTTTTCCTGGAAATACTCGAGAAACCTGCTGCGAATGTCGTTACCTTTCATAGTCTGTCCGGGTGATAAGAAAAAGATGTTAGGGGTTGTCAATCAGGACAACGGCATAGCGGCTTCAGGTCCCCGCCGGCGACTCCGCATCCCGCTCAAGGATATGGGGTAAGATCTCTTTAAACACCGGATTGCCCGCCCGCCCGAGAAGCTCGTAGACCAGCATCTCTAGCGGACCTACCATCGCGCCATTCGCCTGAAGACGGGTCAGGCCGGCGAGATGGTCTTCGCGATGCCGCGAAGAGACCGCATCGGAAACGACCCAGACGTCACGTCCTCTGGAGAGCAGACCCATGGCAGTCTGGTAAACGCAGATGTGGGTTTCGATGCCAACCAGAGCAACAGTGTTCCTCTCCCGGGGAAGCGCAGCAAAATAGGCCGCAGTTTCCCGATTGGCCAGGGCGTTGAACTCGGTCTTGTCAAATTGCGGAACGCCGACCAGCAGCGGTTCAAGGTCGGCGACATAGGGGCCGAGGCCTTTACGGTACTGGGTATTGGCCACCATCGGTATTCCAAGAACAGCGGCGCAACGGATCATCCTGGCGATCCGTGCGACAACTCTCGCCCGGTCGTCAATCCGCACCGCCAGCCCCTGCTGGACATCAATGATCTGCAGTACCAGCCTTTCCGGGGTCAGCAGGTTGCTTTCCATCCCCCCTCCTTCTCGCGATAAAAACCACAAACAATGTTACCGGCCAATAGACCTCGTTCCTTGCAGAGATTCAAGTTTATCCGCATCATAATCTCTTCCCGAAGCAAGATTCTGATGAATTCGCCCGTCACCGGAGTGCTCTACCCTAGTACCTTAGAAATTCATGTATTGCTTTTAAAGAATGCATTTCGTGAAGGGCCTTATCGCCTCTGCCATGGGAAGGGATCATCGCCCCTGGGTTGCGGGCGTCAGCCCGCCTTAAAGGAGGCTCTTTTTTTCCCTTCAATCAGTTCCGTCACC
>JAZBOD010000090.1:0-13454 GCA_036350955.1 Desulforhopalus sp.
CCCCGACACAGAGGTCGATCTTATTGATCACCGGCAGCAGGGGTTTGTGCCGCACCTGACAAAAAATCTGCCGGTCCTCTTCACCCAGGGGACGGGTGCCATCGATCAGAAAGAGAATCAGGTCGGCCTTGTTGACCAGCTCGCGGGTCCGGGCGATGCCCAGTGCCTCGACATCACCGGCCTCCTCGCGGATTCCTGCGGTATCGATGATCCGCACCGGGATACCGCCGATATCGACCACCTCTTCAATCGAATCTCTGGTGGTCCCGGGAATCGGGGTCACCAGAGCCCGGTCCTCCTGGAGAATGGTATTGAGCAGACTCGATTTGCCGACATTGGGCAGGCCGGCGATAACTATGGCCAGACCGTCGCGATAGAGCCTTCCCTGGTCAGCGGAGGCAATCAGCCGCCGCAGGGGCTGAACCACCTCGTGATTCATCCGGTCGAGCATCTCCACCGGCCGGGCGATCTCCACATCCTCATCGGGAAAATCTATCGCCACCTCTACCCGGGCCCGCATCGCCACCAGACTTTGCCGGATCGGTTCGATAACCCGGTAGAGTGCCCCGGAGAGCTGTTCCTGGGCCAGATCTACACCCTTGCGGGTCCTGGCGGCGAGAATGTCGACCACCGCCTCGGCCTGGGTGAGATCAATCCGGCCGTTGAGAAAGGCCCTTTTGGTGAATTCTCCAGGGGTTGCCAGCCTAACGCCAAGTGCCAGGAGCAGTTCAAGAACATTCTCCAGAACGAGAAAACTGCCGTGGCAATGGATCTCCACCACATCTTCACGGGTATAGCTGTACGGGCCAGCCATATACACCGCCAGCACCTCGTCAACCAGCCGGCGGTTATCCGGCCGATAGATATGGCCGTAATAAAGGTGATGGCTGGCAAACGGGCAGGCGGCTTCCCGGGGATGAAAAAGCTTTTTGAGGACCGGCAGTGCCCGGGGACCACTGACCCGGATAATCCCGATTCCGCCTGCGCCGGGAGGGGTGGCGATGGCGGCGATAGTCTCTATAGTTGGATAACGATGCATCGCTCTTTCTCGCATCATGACGGACTGGGGATGAATCGATTTTTCCCAAAGGCAAAGTGGCTCAGACTTCGCCACCCTGCTGGGTATCCTGTCCGGATTTGCCATTCTTGCTTTTCTGGGGCCGACGGCGTCCGCCACCGGGACGATTCCCCTTCCCCGGTTTGTAGATGAGGATCTTTTTAAAGAGACCGTCACCTACCGAACGGCTGCGGATCTCCTTATCCTCCTGCAACACCATATGCACTGCCCGACGTTCTGATGGGTTGAGGGCAGGCAGCGTCTGGGACTTCCCGTTCTCCTTGACCTGCTCGGCCAAAGAGAGAGCCCTGCTCTTGAGTTCATCAAGCCGTTTTTCACGGAACTCGCCGACATTGACTGATATTTTCAACCGCTGGTTCACCTTGCGGCTGACCACCTTGCGGATGAGATACTGCAGACTGTCGAGAACCTTGCCATCGGTCCCGGTCAACTCCTCTTCACAGGCACCGGTCAGGGTACAGACTACGCCAAGGCCTTTGCTCTCAACGGTCAGAGTAGAGGGCATTCCCATCAGCCGAACCATTTCGAGCAATTCCTCACGGACCACCGCAAGGCTCTCCGGCGTTACCTCTTCACCGGCGTCATCGTCGAGCTCAAGAGCGGCATCGTCATCCTCCTCGTCGCCCGAATCCTCATCGACCGCCTCGACGCCGTCAACCTCAGGGAGTGGCTCCGGATCATCTAACTCAACATCACCAACAGCCCGAGCGGAATCTCGGAGCATCGCCCCAACAGCAAAGAGATTCTCCTCAATCTCCTGGCCGGCGGATTTCAGCTGTACCCGAATATGGGCCTTTTTGCGGATAAGCCCAAAAATCCCGGTCGATCCGGTCTCGACAACCTCGATATCCAGCCGCTCCTGAGCAACCCCAAGGGAATCACAGGCATGACGGATTGCTTCGGCCACTTCCTTACCATAAAAATCTCTTTTCTCTCCAGACATCACTTTTCCTTGATGAACTATCGGCAAACTGCGACACTATTTTGCCAGGTCAGGCCAGACCATCCCCCACCTTTCAGGCGGTTTTTTTCGAGTCGCGATTGATCAGGAACTGCTGCAGAATCGACAGGAGGTTGTTGACAAACCAGTAGAGAACCAGCCCGGATGCAAAATTGAGGAACATGAAGGTGAAAACCACCGGCAGCAGCATCATGATCTTCTGCTGCATCGGGTCGGCGGTCGTCGGGGTCAGTTTCTGCTGAAAAAACATCGATGCCCCCATCAGCAGGGTCAACACCGGCAACCCGCCAAGAAAGGGGATATCGAAACCGATCCACAGACGGTCCGGCGCGGAAAGATCGGTTATCCAGAGCATAAACGGCGCATGGCGCAGTTCAATGCTCTGCAGGAGGACCTTGTAGAGGGCAAAAAATACCGGAATCTGCAGGACCATCGGCAGACAGCCGCCAAGCGGATTGACCTTGTAGGTCTTGTAGAGGTTCATCACCTCCTGGTTCATCCGGGCCGGGTCCCCTTTGTACTTCTCTTTGATCTTGACCATCTTCGGCTGCAGTTTCTGCATGTTTTTCATGGACTTCATCCCCTTCTGGGAGATGGGCCAGAAGGCCGCCTTGAAAAGTACCGTCACCATGATGATCGCCACGCCGTAGTTGTGAAACACCCCGTAAAACATGTTGAGCAGCCAGAGGGTGGGTTTGGCGATGATATCAAACCAGCCGAAATTAAGAGCTTTATCCAGATTAAAACCAATATCCTTGAGCATCCCGAGAATCTTCGGGCCATAGAAAACATGGTACTTATAGACCAGCTCCGCCCCAGGCTGCAGGGTGTCGAGATTTCCCGCGAGAAAGGTTTTGGTCAACTCCTCGGTGCCCTGCATGGTAAATGACGTCCCGTTGTCGCCGAGTGGCACCAGGGCACAAAGAAAATAGTTGCCTTTGTAGCCGGCCCAGTCGATGCTGCCCTGCAGGGTCTTCGGCCCATCCTGGAAATCGCCGCGGTTCACCTCCTCAAGAGTGCCGTTGATAAAGGCGGAAGGTCCGGCAAAAAGAAACTTGTTTACCGGGCTGGCCACCCCTTCAAAGGGGGCATTGACCTGATGCAGCTGCGGCACTCCCTGAAGAATAGTCCCCGAGGTGTTGATGATTTTCACGGATAGATCAATCAGATAGCTGCTGTTATCAAAGGTGAAGAGCCGTTCAATGACCAGGCCATTGCCGGCATCGGCGACCATCCGCAGTTCGCCATTGGTCTTGCCGGCGGAAAGTTTGACCTCCTTGACCGGGCTGTCAAACAGTACCTGAGGGGCAACGGCGCTGCCCCAGGAGAACTGCAGCGGGAGCCCTTGGCTTGGCGAGACCTTGACCAGCTCGACGCCGGTTGAATCGCTCTCCAGGGTTTCGCTATATCCTTTGAGGACAAAACTCTGGATGGTCCCACCGTCTTCGGAAATAACTGCCGTATAGAGATCGGTTTCAACCACCACCTGACCGGGGAGCCGATCATAGGCGGGTGGAGGTACCACCGGAAGAGCCGGTTGAGTTGCCACCGCGGACTGGGCAGGGACGGTGGGCGAGGGAGCTGCCTCTTCACTGGCGGTACCGGTGGTTGCGGCCGGTTGCGGCTCGATAGCCACTGGCTGGTCAAAACCAACGAAAAGATACTGGTAACCGAGAAGAATAACAAATGAGATGATGATTGCCAGAAATGCCCTGTAGGTATCCATGAACGTCCCGTTAAAATGAAGTCAGCAACTCAATGCTGTCTCGGTTATCGCTGAGTTGAGCAGCTGGCCTGCTCAAACGAAACTTATGTCCTTTGAACCATTTGCAAAACAATCTTTTCGCCCATGCCTTGATTGTGAACGAAAATCTTCGTTTTGCAAAAGGCTCCTTTGCATGTAGAGTCGAAAATTACCGCAGGATGCGCATCCCTATCGCAGCGGATCATAGCCCCCCCGGGAAAAAGGATGACAGCGGAGTATCCGGCACAGGCCGAGGAAACAGCCGCGTAGAGCACCGTATTTCTTAATTGCCTGAATGGTATAGGTGGAACAGGTCGGCTCGAAGCGGCAGGCCGGAGGCAGCAACGGGGAGATACAATAGCGGTACCCCTGCACCACCCCGACGAGCAGCGTTGCTGGAATTTTACACAGCTTCACGAGACTCTCCGTCAGGATATTCCATGGTGTAGGGAAACCGCCCGACTGACATCATGGGGGCAGGAACAGGCGAAATCCGGGCGCACCGCAAAAACGATATCAGCGCTCTGGGGATACTGTTCCCGTTCCAGGCGAAAAGACTCCCGGACGATGCGTTTAATCCGATTTCTTTTTACCGCGCCGCGGAGTCCGCGATGAATGCTTATCCCGAGCCTGCTCCTTCCGCTGGTGGTCGGCCGGCAGATCAGGGTAAACCCTGCGCCACGCAGGCGTTTTCCCTCTCGGTATACCGCATCAAACTCCCAGCTTTTGCGGAGCAGGAAGCTTTTCGCCAGTCGCTGACCGGCCAACTGTCAAGCAGACAGCCGTCTGCGGCCTTTAGCCCTGCGGGCACGGATCACCGCTCTGCCAGCCCGGGTACTCATTCTCTCCCGGAAGCCATGGGTCCGTTTACGCTTGATAAGACTCGGCTGAAAAGTACGCTTGCTCATTTTCTCCATCCTCACTGGGTAAACCAGGGACAGCAGCCCTGGGTTTCTTCAAAAACGTCGCCTTCGGGATAACGCTTAACATCAGCGGCCGCAAAATGACGCCGAGGCTGCCGGTACGGGCAATCGATTTCGGGCAACCAACGCAGGCACAAATTGCAAAAGCAGAATGATAACCATATTCGAGATTTTGTGTCAAACAATTTTGTCGATCAGGGCCAGGCATCACTCTTGCGGAAGCCTGCTCGCTGTGCTATCCTCCGCCAGTTTACCGGTGCCTGGAGAAGGATTCCGCAGGTGATTCCGTACATAAAATCATCTTCTCCAGAGTGACCCTGGCCTTACCCCCCAGCTGCGGCGCTAAAAACCTTCTCGTCAGGCCGGAGAGCATTTGGTGTTTTCTCATGGAAAAACAAAAAATTGGCAAATACGCCGATATCGACTGGGCCCTGCTGAGAGCCCAGGCCCTGGCGGAAAAAGGTTGGAAGGAGAAAGGCTCTGCCGACTGGGACCGCAAGGCAGATTCCTTTTCCCGCCGCAATAAGAGCATCGGCTATGTCGATCGCTTTCTCGCCCACCTGCCCCTGTCGCCTTCATTGACGGTTCTCGACATCGGTTCAGGGCCGGGTACCCTGGCGCTGCCGGTCGCCGCCCGGGTCAGGGCGGTGACCGCCGTCGATTTTTCCCGGGCCATGCTCGACAATCTCGAAGCGCAGGCCCGGGCCAGCCAACTGGAGAATATCACCACCGTCCACTGCTCCTGGGAGGACGACTGGGCAGCGCGGGGCATCCAGCCGCACGACATCGCCATCGCCTCACGGTCTCTCGGAGTTGGCGATCTCGGCGCCGCGCTGGACAAACTTGACCGATACGCGAAAAGAGCGGTATTTATCACCGACAGAATCGGCAACACCCCTTTTGAAGCCGGGGCCTTTGCCGCCATCGGCCGGCGATTTTCACCAGGTCCTGACTACATCTACACCGTAAATACTTTATATACCCTGGGCATCCACCCCAACCTGCTGATTCTCGAACTGGAGCAGGAGGTGGAATACGCTTCGATGGAGGAAGCCCTTAATTCCTACAGCTGGATGTTTCAGGCGATTACCCCCGGTGAGTCCGCCGCACTGCGCGAATATATCGCCGGCCGGGTCATCGCCACCGCCGGCGAACGGCTGACGATCCGCCGGGAAACCCCGCCGCGCTGGGCGCTGATCTGGTGGGCGAAAACCGCGGCAACGACCAGCCGTTTACCCCTCAACGAGCCCGTACAGGTCTGAAAAAGAGATCCATGGAAGAGTACGATATCGCCATTATCGGAGCCGGCCACGCCGGATGTGAAGCGGCTCTGGCCGCAGCACGAATGGGCTGTAACACCCTGCTTACGGTGATCAATGCCGATACCATCGGGGCGATGTCCTGCAACCCGGCGATCGGCGGGCTGGCCAAGGGCCATCTGGTCCGGGAGATTGATGCCCTGGGCGGAGAAATGGCAAAAAACATTGACGCCACCTCGATCCAGTTTCGCCGCCTGAACACCAGCAAAGGGCCGGCGGTTCGCTCCTCCCGGGCCCAGGCCGACCGGCTGCTCTACCGCCTGCGGCTGAAAACGGTGATCGAAAACCAGGTCAACCTCACCGTCAAACAGACCGTGGTCGACCAACTGCTCGTCGAAAACGGACGAATCCGCGGTCTTCGCACCTCCCTGGACGAAGAAATTGCGGTGAGAGCTGTGGTGGTTGCCACCGGGACCTTCCTCAATGGCCTGGTCCATATCGGGATGAGAAATTTTCCGGCGGGACGGCTTGGCGATGCCCCTTCGGTCAAGCTGGCCAACTGGTTTCGTGACCAGGGTTTTACCGTCGGCAGAATGAAGACTGGAACCGTGCCAAGGCTTGCCGCCCACTCCATCGACTATTCACGCCTGGAAGTGCAACACAGCGACAATCCCCCGACGCACTTCTCCTACTCGTCAAAAGGCGGCTACATCCTGCCCCAGCGCCCCTGCCACATAACCTATACCAACGAACAGACCCACGCGATCATCCGGCAGGCCATCGACCAGTCACCGATGTATGCCGGGATCATCAAAGGGGTCGGAGCCAGATACTGCCCGTCGATCGAGGATAAGGTGATGCGCTTTCCCGACAAGGACCGTCATCAGATCTTCCTCGAACCGGAGGGCCTCGATACCGTAGAAGTCTACCCGAACGGCCTGCCGACCAGCCTGCCGCTGGCCACCCAGACGGCGATGATCCACTCCATTGAAGGTCTGGAGAGAGCACAGATCATCCGCCCGGGCTATGCCATCGAGTACGACTACATCGATCCTCTTGGCCTTCAACCGTCGCTGGAGACCAAAACCGTGCGCGGTCTGTTTCTCGCTGGCCAGATCAACGGCACCTCCGGCTACGAGGAGGCGGCAGCCCAGGGCCTTATCGCCGGGATCAACGCCGTTCACTGCTGTCGGGAACTTGAACCTCTGGTGCTGGACCGTTCTCAGGCCTACATCGGGGTACTGATCGATGATCTGGTCACCTGCGGCACCCGGGAGCCGTATCGCCTGTTCACCTCACGGGCCGAGTACCGGCTGCTGCTCCGTGAAGACAACGCCGATGCCCGGCTGACCGAGACAGGATACGCCGTTGGCCTGATCGATGACCAGACCTTCGACGATTTTCTCAAAAAACAGGAGATGATTCAGGCGAGCACCACGACTCTGGAAAACACCCATGTCAACCCGACCGCGGCGATCAATGACGCTCTGGCAGCAATGAACAGCAGTGCGCTCCGACAGAAATCCTCCCTGGCCGACCTCCTCCGTCGCCCGGAACTGTCGATTGACCATCTGGCCACCCTGCCGATTGCCGAGACCGACCGCCTGGCAATCGCCGCCCTCTGCGACAGTCCGGCGAAAGGGGAGACCGAACTGCTGGTCAAGTTCAAAGGCTATATCGACCGGCAGTACGAGCAGGTTGACCGGTTCAAGAAAATGGAGTCGCTGCTCCTCCCGGAGGATATCGACTACCGCTCCCTTTCCGGTCTGTCCAACGAGGTCGTCGAAAAGCTGACCAGAATCCGGCCGATCTCCCTGGGGCAGGCCTCGCGGATTTCCGGAGTCACGCCGGCGGCGATTTCGGTACTGCAGGTCCACCTGCGTAAACTCCAGGGGGCAGCGGCCCGCAACCAGCGATGATCCCCTACCCGGAAATCGACCCGGTGATCTTCAGTTTCGGCCCATTGCAGGTCCGCTGGTACGGGCTGATGTATATTCTCGGCTTTCTTGCCACCTTCCTGCTGGTCCGCCAGCAGATCCGCCAGTTTTCCTGCCACCGGCTGGCCGAACACTTTGACAACCTCAATCTGGTCCTGATTCTCAGCGTCGTGCTTGGCGGCCGTCTTGGCTATGTGCTCTTTTACAATTTCAGCTACTACCTGGCCAACCCGCTGGAGATTCCCGCCATCTGGAGCGGCGGGATGTCCTTCCACGGCGCCTGTCTGGCGGTAGTCATCGGTGGCTGGGGCTACTGTCGGGTTAAAAAGATTGATTTCTGGTCCACCGCCGACCTCTACGCCGCCACACTGCCGATTGGTCTCGGTTTTGGCCGGATCGGCAATTTTATCAACGGGGAGCTGTACGGGCGAACCACCGAGGTGAGTTGGGGGATGATCTTTCCCACAGGAGGCCCCCTGCCCCGGCATCCATCACAACTCTACCAGGCCTTTTTTGAGGGGATAGTGCTTTTTGTGATTCTCTGGATGGTTCACCGTAAGCCGTGGCAAGGGCGAATATACTGGCCGCATGGCAGCATCTTCGCCCTCTTTTTGATCGGCTATGGTCTGTTGCGGATCGGGGTGGAAAATTTCCGCGAACCGGACGCCCACCTTGGCTATCTCTTCGGCCTGGTCACCATGGGCCAGATTCTCAGCGCCGCGATGATCCTCTGCGGCGTACTGATCTGGTTTGTCCGGTTCCGGCAACAGGGAGATCGGCGTCTACTGTAACCGGCCGCAAAGATGTTTTCCGGGTTTGAACTTGACCACATTGTGTGCAGGAATGGTAATATCCTGACCGGTCTGGGGGTTTCTCCCCTTTTGTTCGGCACGCTCGACCACCCTGAACGAACCGAAACCGGCGATGGAAACCCGCTCACCCTTTTCCATTGCCCCGGCCATATTGGCCAGTACCCGGTTCAACACCTCTTCCGCCCTGATCTTGGTCATATTGCCGGCTTCTGCGATACTTGCTACCAGTTCTCCCTTGTTCATCGGTCCCTCCCGGTTGAAATAATCTCAAAAGATTCAAGTGATTTCAACCGTTCTAGCCGATATAGGAGAAAGAAAAAACCGCGCATATACCGGTTTTTTTCTAGGTATATTTACTGGCTTTGCGCCTGGTAAGGTAGAGATTGTAAATAATATCGAGGGGTCAAAGCTTCAGCGAGGAAACGGCGGGGGAGAAAAAAAGCGCTCGAAGAACGAAAAATTTACCTGTTCTTTACGGCTCAAGGGTGACAAAACCATGGCGAACGGCATAATTCACCAGATCAACACTGTTTTTCCGGTTGAATTTGCGGAGCAGGTTGGCCCGGTGGTGGTCGATAGTCCGCTGGCTGAGGCTGAGCTCTTCCGCCATCTGCTTGCTGGTAAAGCCCCGAACCACCAGATGAAGCACCTGCCGTTCCCGTTTGGTCAACTCATGGAAGGGGGTTTTCCGTTCGGTGCGGTACATGGTCAGGGCGTCATCGGCAAAGTCACCGACCAGATGGGGGGAGATGTAGTTTTTCCCCGCCAATACCCGGTCGATGGCAATCAGCAACTCCGCATCAGGGTCATCCTTCATCAGATACCCGTCGGCTCCGGCGGCCATTGCACTGTAGAAGTATTCCTTGTTGCGGTGCATGGTGAGCATGAGGATCTTTACCCAGGGGTAGCGGTCTTTTACCATGCTGATCGAGGCCATTCCGCCGATTCCCGGCATGGAAATGTCCAGGATAACCAGATCGACGTCTGAGGCTTCGAGAAAGGCAATCAACTGCTCTCCGTCGCTGGCTTCACCGACGACGTCAAAGCGACTCTCCTGCTGGAGGATGTTTTTGATACCGTGACGAATCAGGACATGGTCATCGGCCAGCAGAATGCGGGTTTTCCCCGGTTTTATTGTCATATACCGCAACTCCACAAGCTTCTCTCAGACGGTCAGATACCCTATCGGCTTATCGGCCGGAGAGACTGAAACCACTGAACAGTGACCGATGCCTGACTATTACATCTCTTTTCAGGAAAAAGCAAATTACCGGAGCAAAATTCGCAACCGAACCGGCAGGGAAACCACCCTGCACCTCGAAGTCGATGTAATGGTTCACCGCTACAAAGCAAAACCCTGCATGACCCGGAGCTAAACCGATCATCCAGTGCTCCAGGTTCGTTCAGGCAGGCTGACGAGTTATAGTCGGCTATGCGAGGTGGCCTGACCGGACGAACATGGAGTGCTGGTGAACGGTTACAAGTCGATCTTGCGGCCGGGAGCGGTCTCTGGTAATGTCTAGTCTTTACCAAGCCCCCGGAGGGCAAAGCCACCCCGCCGCCAGGCGACGCCCTCCGCACTTCAAGGAATTCTTTGCAATCCGTGACCATACAGCTCACGCCATCCACACCCCTGCCGGTCTCCTGGGCTGAGTGCCGAGCAAGGGGCTGGGACACTATCGATATCCTCCTGGTGAGCGGTGACGCCTATATTGACCACCCCTCCTTCGGGGTGGCGCTGATCGGCAGGCTCCTGGAGAGCCGGGGGTACCGGGTGGCGATTCTAGCCCAGCCACGCTTTGATAACGCCGAAGAGTTCCGCCAATTTCCCTCGCCCCGCCTGTTCTGCGGGATCACCGCCGGCAATCTCGACTCGGTGGTCGCCAACTACAGCAGCAACGGCAAGGTGCGGAACAGCGATGCCTACTCGGCCGACGGCAACCCTTGGCGCGGCTCGGAAAGAGGTCGCTCTGAGCGCCGGCGACCGGATCGGGCAACGCTGGTCTATACCAGTCTCGCCCGGGCTGCCTTCCCGAACACGCCGATAATTCTCGGTGGCCTCGAAGCCTCACTGCGCCGTTTTGTTCACTACGATTTTCAACAGGATAAGCTGCGCTCCTCCTTCCTCACCGAGGCCAAAGCCGACCTGCTGGTCTACGGGATGGGAGAGAGGGCAGTCCTGGAGATAGCCGAACGCTGCACTAGCGGCACATCTCTTCAGGGCATCAACGGCACCTGCAGCCGGCTGACCGAGCGGCAGATGACGATATTGTCCGGCCAGCCGGCGAAAGGGCATTCACCGGATCTGCTGACCCTCCCGGGCTGGTCGGCAATCAACGCCGACCGCCGGCTCTTTCTCGAAGCGGAAATTGCCATTGACCGGCACAGCCGGGCCGATTCCCCTCTGCCAGTGGCGCAGGAGCAGCAGAGTCAATGGGTCGTGCAGTATCCGGCAGCCGCCCCCCTGACCACTGCGGAACTGGACGCCCTCTACAATCTCCCGTTCAGCCGTGGGCCACATCCGCCCGAACAGCAGATTCCCGCACTGCGGATGATCAGGGATTCGGTAACCATCGTTCGCGGCTGTTCGGGAAACTGCAGTTTCTGTGCAATCACCAGGCATCAGGGGGCTACGGTCGTTTCCCGCAGCCCCTCTTCAATCGAGCGGGAATGCGCAGCGATCGCCGTGCAGCCAGGGTTTGGCGGCACCATCAGTGATCTCGGTGGGCCAACGGCCAATCTTTACGGCAGCCATTGTGCAATCGGCACCTGCGCCAAAAAGGATTGCCTTTTCCCGAAGATCTGTCGCCATCTTCGCCTCGACGAAGAGCTTTTCCTCGACCTGCTCGACCGGGTAACGGCCATCCCCAAGATCAAACGGGTATTTATCTCCTCAGGACTGCGCATGGCCCTGCTGCTCGCAACCCCCAGGCTGCTGGAAAAGATCATCCGCCACCACACTCCGGGGGCGCTCAAGATTGCCCCCGAGCACAGCGATGATCAGCTGCTGCAGATCATGCACAAGGAGCCCCACACCCTTCTGGCCAACTTTGTCGAAAAGTTTCGGGATATCACCCGCAGAGCGGGGCTGAAAAATGCCCGGCTGATCCCGTATCTGATAACTGCCCATCCCGGCTCAACCCCAGCCTGCGCCGAAAAATTGGCCGCCGACATGACCAGACTCGGACTGCAGGTTCACTCCTTCCAGGATTTTACCCCAACCCCGGGGACACTCTCCACCGCGATGTACGTCTCCGGTCTGCGCGCCGACAACCGGCAGCCACTGCCGGTGCCGCGTAATCAGGCGGAGAGGATGCAGGAGCGACGGATTGTCGAAAAGCTGTTTCCCGCCGCAGCACAACGGCCCACCGTCAGACGAGGTCGGCCGGGGAAAAAGTGACCGCCTCGCCAAGTGTGGAATAGCCCATGGCCACCATAAACAACCGGTCAACGCCGAGGGCTGCCCCGGCAGCGGTGTCAAGAGCCTGTAGATCCTCTAGAAAACGTTCCGGCATCACCGCCAGGCGCGTGCCGCGGGCGGCAATCGTGGCAATCTCTTCGCTCAGCCGTCGCCGCTGCTCGAGTGCATCGGTCAACTCGGAAAAGCCGTTGACCAGCTCAATCCCGTTGATATAGAGTTCGAACCTCTCCGCCACCCCCGGCTCACCGACTTTCTCTCTGGCCAGCGAGGCGAGTTGGAGAGGGTAATCATAGAGGAAAAGTGGCGCTCCCTGACCCAGCCGGGGCTCGACATGCTCGACCAGCAGCTCGTCGAAGAGCTCCTCGGCGAGCGCTCGATCAAGGGACACCGGGCTGTACTTAGCAAAGGCCTCGGCCACCGTCAAGCGCTGCCAGGAAGGGTGCAGCGCCACGCCGGCAAATACTTCACGGCCGTCGACCGACCGGGAAACGGTCAGCCGCTGGGCAAGAAAACCGAGCAGTTCCTGACAATCAACCATCAACTGTCGATAATCCTCGCCACGGCGATACCACTCAAGCATCTGAAACTCTTCCAGGTGGTAGCGGCCGCGTTCGCCTTTGCGAAAACAGCGGCAGATCTGGAAAATCCGTTTTGTCCCGGCGGCAAGCAGCCTTTTCATACAGATTTCCGGGGAACTCTGCAGGTACTGGCCGTCGGCCGGGATCGGCTCGATAGTGCTTTCGGGAATGTAGAGGGGCTGCCGGAGGGGGGTATCGACCTCGAGAAAATCCCGCTGGGTAAAAAATTGCCTGATCAGGCTGAAAAACTCGGCACGCCGCTGAAGACCGCCCAGATCAAGCACCGGCCTATTCTTTCACCCGGGTAACGTACTGGCCGGTCCGGGTATCAATCTGGATCTTATCCCCCTCAACGACAAAGGGCGGCACCTGCAGGACATACCCGGTCTGGACCGTCACCGGTTTGGTATCGTTGCCGGAGGTATCGCCTTTCGCCCAGGGATCAGCCCGGGTAACCTCAAGGTTGACAAAGGTCGGGATAGTGACATCGATCGCTTTGCCATCGTAAAAGAGCACCTCAACTTCCATGTTATCCACGAGAAAATTGATGTTGTCGCCAATCTGCTCGCGGGTGAGGAAGAGCTGTTCGTAATTATCGGTGTCCATAAAATGGAACTCGTCGTCCTGATTATAGAGGAACTGCATCTTCCGCTCCTCGAGGTCGGCCTTCTCAAATTTGTCGTTGGAGCGGTAGGTGTTGACCAGCTGATTGCCGGAGATCATATTGCGCATTTTACAGCG
>JAZBOD010000091.1:0-5583 GCA_036350955.1 Desulforhopalus sp.
ATCAATTGTCGGCGTGATTTTCGGTGCTTTGATCCTTATCCTCCTTCCGGAATATCTTCGGGCTCTGTCCGAGTACCGGATGCTCGCCTTTGGCGCAATTCTGGTCTGCATGATGATTTTTCGGCCTCAGGGGCTTTTTGCCAACATCCGTCGAAAATACCACTATACCAAGAAAGGCCCCGTCGACCCGCAGGCATCATGAAAACACCAATTCTCGAAGTTACCAATCTTACCATGGATTTTGGGGGTATCCGTGCCTTGAACGCCCTCGATCTCGACGTCAAGAGTGGCGAGATCGTCGCCCTGATCGGACCTAACGGTGCAGGAAAGACCACTTTTTTCAACTGTATTACCGGGATCTACCAACCCACCGCCGGAGAAATCTTCATCACCCAGCCGAAAAACGGGAAAAAGATCTCTTTAAAAAACCTCAAGCCCAACAAGGTTACCGAACATGGTTTGGCGAGAACCTTCCAGAACATCCGCCTCTTTCCGAAGATGACCGTCCTGGAAAATGTGATGATCGGTCGGCACTGCCGCACCAAATCCTTTATATTCGGTGCGGTCTTTCGCCCCCAGGCTACCCGGCGGGAAGAGGAGGAGATCCTCGAGGTCAGTTACGCCAAACTGGCCAAAGTCGGTCTGGCCAAATATGCCGACGAGTTCGCGGCAAACCTGCCCTATGGTGCACAGCGTCGCCTGGAAATTGCCCGGGCACTGGCCACCGAACCTCTTCTGCTGCTCCTCGACGAGCCGGCAGCGGGAATGAACCCCCAGGAGACCAGCGAACTTGACCAGTTAATCAAAGAGATCTCCGGCGAAGGGCAGGCGATTTTGTTGATCGAACACGACATGAAACTGGTTATGAGCCTTTCCGACCGGATTTTTGTGATGGATTACGGCAAAAAAATCGCCCAGGGAACCCCGCTTGAGGTCCGTTCCAACCCTGCGGTGATCAAAGCCTATCTCGGAGAGGAAGTCGATGCTTAAACTGATCGGGGTTGAGTCGGGCTATGGCAATAAACTGGCGATCAACAATGTCTCGCTGGAGATCGGGGCAGGGGAGATCATCACCTTGATCGGTGCCAATGGTGCCGGGAAAAGTACCACCCTGATGACCATCTGCGGCATTGTTCCCTGCCGCAAAGGAAAGATCCTTTTTCAAGGGCGGGAGATTCAGGAGTTGCCGGCCGATGAGATCGTCCGCTGCGGGATCTGTCAAGTCCCTGAGGGCCGGCATATCTTCCCAATGCTCTCGGTCAAAGAGAATCTTGATATGGGCGCCTTTCTCCGGAAGGACCGTGAAGGGGTGAAAAGGGACCTCGACTATGTCTATTCCCTTTTTCCCATCCTCGCCGAACGGCGTCACCAGGACGGCGGTAATCTCAGTGGCGGAGAACAGCAGATGCTCGCCATGTCGCGGGCATTGATGGCCCGCCCCACGGTGATGCTCCTTGATGAACCGTCCATGGGACTTGCCCCCTTGGTTATCCGGCAGATCTTTGAAATTATCCGGCAAATCAACGAAGAAAACAATACCACCATTTTCCTGGTCGAGCAAAATGCCAACCAGGCTCTGCACATCGCCGATCGGGGGTACGTCATGGAAAACGGGGTTATTACCCTTTCCGGTACCGCCCAGGAGCTGCTCGATAACCAGGATATTCAGAAGGCCTACCTCGGTATCTGACCCGTCACCAGGGGATTAGGAGCGGGCGATCGCCTCTCCGGTATCCCGCAGCAGGAGAAAAACCAGTTATGGACACAGTACGGGCAGGGGTTATCGGGGTAGGTTACCTGGGCCGCTTTCATGCCCAAAAATATGCCGCTTTGCCGGGGGTCAAGCTGGTCGGGGTCGCCGATGTCAATCTCGAGCAGGCTCAACGGGTAGCTGGCGAATGTCGCTGCCTGGCCTATGCTGACTTCCGGCTGTTGTTTGATCAGGTCGATGCGGTGTCGGTGGTTGTCCCCACCAGCCTGCACCATCAGGTTGCCGGAGAGTGTCTCGACGCCGGGCTGGACGTGCTCCTGGAAAAACCGATGACTGTTACCCTGGCAGAAGCAGATGATCTCCTCGGAAAAGCATCCGCCGGACAACGAATCCTCCAGGTTGGGCATCTCGAGCGCTTTAACCCTGCGGTGGTGGCAATGAAACCCTTTCTCACCACCCCGGTGTTCATCGAAAGTAACCGTATCACCACCTTCAAAAATCGCGGGGTCGATGTTGATGTGGTGCTTGATCTGATGATTCACGATATCGACATCATTCTGAGTATTGTTGATTCGCCGATCCAGACCATCCATACGGTTGGCGCCCCGGTGGCCACCGCGACAACCGATATCGCCAACGCCAGGATCATTTTTGAAAATGGGGCGACCGCCAACGTCACCGTCAGCAGGATCTCCCGCACCAACTCTCGAAAAATGCGGATCTTTCAGCCCGGTTCCTACATCAATGTCGACTTCGGTAACCGCCGGGTGATGACCATTCAGCTGTCCGGTGAACTTCGCGAGAACGGCATGCCGAAACAGCTGGTTGAACTACGCTCCTTTACCGAGGGCGATGCCCTGCTCGCTGAGGTATCGAGCTTTGTCGAGCATGTCCGGCAGCGGAGCAGGCCGGCGGTGTCCGGGGTAGAAGGACGCCGCGCCCTCGAGGTTGCCCTGCAGGTGATCAACCAGATTCATCAACACCAGAAACTTGAGTTGTTTCAGACCCTGCGCAGCCCTAAACCGAGCCTCCCCTGAGCGTTGGGCAATTATCCAGAAGGCATGTGATCGCCGACAAGCAAGCGGGGCTTAAGGAAGTATGACCAAAAAGGTGATGATCGTCACCGGTGAAGCCTCCGGTGACCTGCATGGGGCCGGGGTTATCCGTGCCCTGCGCCGCCGGATCAACAATCTTCAGGTCAGCGGTATGGGCGGGACGGAGCTTGCCTCCTGCGGAGTTGAGATTCTCTGTGATGCAGAGAAGGTCTCCGTCGTCGGGGTGTTTGAGGTGTTTGCCCACCTGGGGAATATTCTCGCTGCGCAGCGCATGCTGCGCCGGCGCCTGAAAGCAGACCCGCCCGACCTGTTGCTCCTCATTGACCTTCCCGATTTCAATCTTCTTTTGGCAAAGTGCGCCAGGAAAATCGGCATCCCGGTTTTCTACTACATCACCCCCCAAGTTTGGGCCTGGCGGTCAGGCCGGGTTCAAACCATCAAAGCGCGGGTCGATCAACTTGCGGTGATACTCCCTTTCGAGGAAGCCTATTTTCAAGATCGGGGGGTGGCTGCCCGTTATGTCGGCCATCCGCTGCTTGACAGCGTGCGCCCCGGGATCACCCCGGCCCAGTTCCGCGAGATCCACCACATCCCAGCGACCACAGAAATCATCGGTCTTCTCCCCGGCAGTCGGCGGCGGGAGGTCACCACTCTCCTGCCGGTGATGCTTCTCGCGGCCGAAGAGCTGCAGCGGGGTACAGCGACCCCTCTGCTATTCTGTATACCCCGGGCGACTACGATTACCCGAGAATTTCTCAATCAGTTCTGCCAGGTAAGTAAAGGGACCATTGATATCCTGGTTATTGATGATCACCGCTATTCCCTGATGGCCGCCTGTCGGGCCGTGGTTGCCGCCTCGGGGACGGTAACCCTTGAGCTGGCGATCCTCGGGGTGCCGATGGTGGTAGTTTACCGGCTCTCCCTGTTGAGCTACCTGCTCGGCAGGATGCTGATCAAATTGGACCACTTCTCCCTGGTCAACCTGATAGCCGGCTTTCAGGCAGTTCCGGAACTCCTGCAAGATGAGGTGAAACCGGGGGCGATATGTCAAGCTTTAGGGGAATTGTTCAGCGAGGGGGAGAGGAGGGCGGCAACTCTCGACGCCCTGGCCCTGGTCCGCAAAAGACTTGGTGAACCGGGGGCAGCCGACCGGGTGGCAGAGATGATTCTGGCTCTGCTTGCCAAATCCCCGGAGGCAGAAGCCCAGCCAGCCGAAGAACTCGAGCAGGTAGTGATTGCCCCGGGCCCACTCCTTGACCTGCACCATTTTTCCCCCAAAGAGTTGGCTACCCTGGTCCCGGACTTCCTTGAGGAGTGCCAGGAAAACGGCATCTTTGAAGTGCGGATAATCCATGGCAAAGGCTCCGGTCAGCTGCGCCGGTCGGTACACGCCCTGCTCGAGCGAAACCCCAGGGTGGCAGACTTCCACTCTGCTGCCCTGCAGAATGGCGATTGGGGCGCCACTGAGGTTTTGCTCAAGAGGCCAAGTACCCCCGGGGAGGAAGACCACCAGATCGGGCAGTGATCAAGAACGGGGAAAGGGCCTCTTATTTCCCGAAGTTACAGACTGGATAGTGACAGACCGGGCAGTTTCGACAGAGGCCGCCGTGGCCGAGTTCGGCGATCTCTCGGCGACCGATAGCCTTGCCGGCCAGGAGCCTCGGCAGGACCAGATCGAAGACGGTAATCTTATGGTACATCCCGCAGGCGGGCAGACCGATGACCGGTACCTTGCCAATCCTGGCCACCAGAAACATCGCTCCGGGCAGCACTGGCGTACCATAGACCACATCCTCCGCCCCGGCCTGGAGAATTCCCTCCCGGGTGACATCATCGGGGTCGACAGACATTCCGCCGCTGGTCACCACCAGTTCGGCGCCGGCAGCAATACAGGCGGTAATCTCCGCGGCAATAATTGCCCGGTCGTCAGGCGCTCGCCGAACGGTGACGATTTTTGCACCGACCCCAGCCGCTTTCTGCTTCAGAACTGCCTCAAAACGGTCTTCAATCCGGCCATAGAAGATCTCGTTGCCGGTGATGACCAGGCCAATCTGCACCTGACGCAAGGGGAGTACTTCGACCACCGGTGAGGTGGAATTGAGGATCGCCTCGGCCTCTTCGATCAGTCGGCGGGGGGCGATCAGGGGAATCAGCCGGGTTGCGGCGATATTTTCTCCCTTTTTTACCGGAGTGTTGTCGTGCAGGGTGGCGCACATCACCTCACCGAGCATGTTCAGCCGGAAAAGGGTCTCCCGGTTGATCTGCAGCAGACCATCGATTGCGGCGCGCAGGGCAACTTTCCCTTCCTGGGGATCAGGGTCGTACTCTACCCCTCTTCCGGCCAGGGCCCGGGAGAGGATCCGGGCTGCCTCGTTTTCGTGGATTTCATCCGCCCCTAGGCGGAGCACATAGATGTGGTCTTTGCCTAACCGTTTCAGATGAGCA
Source organism: Desulforhopalus sp. (assembly GCA_036350955.1). Classification (GTDB taxonomy): domain Bacteria; phylum Desulfobacterota; class Desulfobulbia; order Desulfobulbales; family Desulfocapsaceae; genus Desulforhopalus_A. The sequence goes on from JAZBOD010000091.1 coordinate 5,212, forward strand.
ATATCTTCGGCCTGGATAATATGGCCTTTTTTGAATGCTGCTCCTTTTTTCTCATTTTGGACAATCTCCGTGATATCGTGGGGCAACACCATGCCAATTGCTTGCTCCACTGGTACTGTCTGCTGCATGGGTACGCCTCGTTTGGACCTAGTTTTTAGAGGAAGAGAGCCTTTGCCTGCCTGGCTTTACCTCCATCTGCGGCGCCTTAAGCCCTTTCAAGCTCATCGTAGGTGCGCACTGCGCACCAGCCAGTACGCATTTCATCCGACCTCAAAATCGACCTGTTGCAAAAGGCTCAGTTGCTTAATCGTTTACAAACTCCCATCAACCTGATCAGCGGGAAAGAGCCCTTTGACATCGTAAATAACCGCC
>JAZBOD010000092.1:0-2139 GCA_036350955.1 Desulforhopalus sp.
AAAATAGCCGGGGTCGAAGATCTTGCCGAAACCGCCGTACACCTCCTGAAACTGCGCTGGCGCATAGTTCTCACCGGGGGTTATGCTGATAAACTGCACCAGGTCCCCGTTCTCCCTGGTGGTGATCCCGAGAAGATCCCCGTACTGCCCCGGCAGCGGAGAGGCTGTCCTGGTCAGGGCAGGGGTCAGCTGGCTGGTGAACGGGGAAAAAGCCTCCGCGGTAAAACCGACCAGGGTTCCGGCGGAGTGGAGGTCGGTTTTCAGCTGCGCAACCCTTGCCGCTGTCCAGAACTCCCGCCAGGCCTGAAGATTCGCCCTGCTTTGCTCTTCTCCTGGAAAGATCATCGAGGGGACGAAGAAAGAACCGATCAGCCCCTCTTCCCGGTCACCGCTGAGCTCGCGCAATAGACGGTCGTTTTTTTCCTGGAGGAGCGCGGTATTGGCGGCAGTGGTCATCAGGTAGACCTTGCCGCCGATATCTCCCCAGACCTCGGCAAAATGGGCATCGGCAGCCTGGGTCCGCCCACTTACCGTATTCATGTCGCTGAGGTTGATGCGAAATTCCGGCTTGGCAAACAGCAGAAGAAACCCTGCCAAAAGAATTGCCGCGACAGCACCGGGTTTGCCGGCACTGAAGATCCGGCCGGCCACCGTGTGCAACAGCGGTGTCCGCCGCTTTGCCGGAGACATCACCGGGATGATTTTGGGAAATATCAGATGAATAAAGAGAAAGGTGAAGAAAAACCCCAGGGCGGCGAACTGGCCGAGTTCGGTAAATATCGGGAAATCGCTCATGCCGAGAACGAGAAAGGCACCGATCGAAGTAAACAGGGCCATGACACTGCCAATGGAGCGAACCTCCCTGGCCACCTCTGCGCCGTAGGTGGTGTGTGGACGGTCAAGAAAGAGCAGGTAGGCAATGCCGTGATCAACGGTTATGGCGAGCAGAGCACCACCGAAACCAAGGACCATGATCGAAATGGAGCTGTGCAGCAGCGAATAGACGAACAGGGCCGCTGCCGTCCCGGCCAGGGACGGCAGCAGGGAAAGCAAACCGTAAAGCGGCCGAGGAAAGGCGAGCACCAGGAGCAGAGCGATGCCGACGGTCGAGAGCAAAAGAGCCAACTGCACGTCATGGCGGATAATCTCTTCGTTGTCCAGGGCTGCCCGGTATGCCCCGACCGGGGTGATTTTTACCGTAACCCCGGCCGGCAGCTGCTGGCTCAGCTCGCCGGCGGCATCGGTGAACAGTTCAGCGAGCTGTCTGGCCGCGGCGGTGTCGGTCCCGGCTCCCTGCGGTCTGGCGGTAAGCAGCAGGTGGCGGCCATCCTCGGAAAGCAGATTGCCGCGGTAGAAGGTTGCCTGGCTGGTTGGGGCGAGATCGATCATCCTGGCAAGAACCAGGTCTTTGAGGCCAAGAGGATCGCTGCCGATGAAAGATGCCTGACCAATACTTTCCAAGCCGCCGATACCTTCCACCAGATCCCCGAGTCTTTGCCGGACTGCCTGACTCTGCACGCGGGGGGCGACCTCTCTTTCCAGCTCCTCCCCGGTAAAAAGCAGGGGGAGGTCGTTGACCACCTGCAGGCTCAGTTGGGGCAGCAGTGTGCCAACCGCAGTTTTTGCCGAAGGATCAAAAAGGCCACTGGCAGCCATTTTTTTCTGGAGGAAGGCAGCCGATTCAACCAGGATATCTGGTGCATCGGCATCGATCATCAGGTCGACTGCGATCTGATCATGGATCGGGTGGTTGGTAAAGATTTCTCTGGCATCGAAGATCACCTGTTCCTTGATCGGCAGCGAGGCAAGGACATCGGTGTTGATCTGCAGACGGCTGAAGCCGAAGAAGCCGAGGAGGCCGATGGCCAGCCCGATACCGAGGAGCAGCAAGAGGTTGATTCGCTCCGGTTTCATAGCTCAAGGGCCTGTCTGAGGAGGAAGATGATGATCACCACGACGATGAGATGGAGAAGGACCAGCGAGACTTTGTGCTTCTGGAAAATCTCGTTTCCCTTCTGGATAAAGGGCAGACCGCCAAAGAGATTGCGCAGCCAGCCCATCACTACGGTCTGGTTGTCGCTGCCGGCCAGGCCCTGGAAGGCGCACATCGGCGAAATGGCGAAAAAGCGGTGGTTGTGC
>JAZBOD010000093.1:0-3850 GCA_036350955.1 Desulforhopalus sp.
CCCGGATGGAAGTCAACCGCGGTGCCCAGCATATGCTCTGAATATCCAGGAGGGGCGACATAACGGACTATGTCGGTAAAACTCCTCCCCTCCCCCATCATCCGCAGGAAAATCTGCCGCTGGTATCGAGCGCTGCGGTACCCCGACTCAACCCGCAGCTCGATCCCGTCCTGCCGCGCCTGATCCAGCATGGCCAAGAGCGGCGGGTGGGCTTCGGCGGCAATATAGATCTTCGCCCCCTGGTGGGTGAACTCCACCGGAATCTGCCGAAACGACTCCCAGGTAAAGTGCGGCGGATCGATTTTATTTCCGGCCCAGGGCGGAGGAACCACATGGCGGGAACCGTCGATCTCCACTGTCTCCTGCTGCGCGCTCTGTTGCTGACCCGGCGGTATACCGGCAACATCCTGGGTTTCGGAAGAGGGCTCGACAGGTTCGGCGAGCATTGGCCCTGCACCAAAAAGAGCAAAAAGGGCGACAAAGGGTGCAACGCGATAAAAGATGCGGTATGGTCTGGGCAATCGGCTCATGACAGTTACAAAAAAGACAAGAATGTGCAGTTCCTGGTGGTGTAACAAACCTGATGAGGATAGGCAACGACCTTTTTCCCCCGCGGCCCCCCGGTGGGCTTGATCGCCATCATCTCCGACGGTTTTAACGTGGTACAGCATTTTCAGCAACACTCCACCAATACTTCTGTTATACTACTCGGCCAACAAAGTAACGCGGGCTGAAGGCCTGCACTCCAGGGGCTTTACTCCCCGCTGCCAACCATCAAGAAAGTGTTTCCTGACGATGTCCTCTAAAATTTTCCCGATCCTTTTCTGGGTAGTGCTTTTCGCGACCCTGCCGAACCAGCCCTCTTTTGCCGCACAGCAATACGACATCCTCTATGTCTGGGATGAAAATCTTGACAATGTCCTCGACTACCAAAGTCAGGTGGCCGAGCTTCTCGGCGAAAAAAGCGCCCGCCGCCTGCGCATCGTCCAGCACGAGGACGGCAGATACGGGGTGATTTACGATCTGAACGGCACCCTGCACAGTTCCGCCAAACTGATGGTCCAGCATGGCGAGATCCTCAGAAGCGCCCAGTTTGCCGAATGCCTGGCTATCGAGGATAAAGGCTATGGAGAGCTGTTCAACGTTAGTTACGGCCTTGGTCCTCACCTCGATGCCCAGAAAAAGGTCTACGACAAGCTCTATCAGGTGCTCGGCACCGAGGTCGGCAGCAGTCTCTTTATCGAACAGACCGGTGCCGGCAACTATGCCCTGATCTATCGCCGTCGAGGCGACCGGGTCTCCACCCATCAGGTGGCGAAAAATCATGCGAAGATTCTCAAGAAACATAAGATTGCGGTAACGATCATTGCCGAAAACAACAACCCGGTGGTGTTTGGTGAAGCGAGTCTGCTGGACAGTACCGAACCGGCAGAGGAGATCACCGTGGTGGTCAAGGAGCCAAAGAGCTCATTGCCCAAGGAGAAGGTGGTTCTCGAGGCGGTACCGAAAATCCCGCTGCAGCCTCCCATCGGGGAGAGCGAAATCTCCAGGGAGGTCGAGGAGTATATCGGCACACTTCGCAAACAGGGCAAGCTTTCCAGTGACGAGCGCACCGGATGGATGGTCTATGATCTGGTCAAGGGGAAAAACCTGCTGGAGATCAACAGCGATCAGAGCTTTCAGGCGGCGAGTATGATCAAGCCCTTTGCCGCCCTGGCATTTTTCCACCAGGCGGCCAAGGGTGAGTTGCCCTATGGCCCGAAAAGCCGACAGAACATGGAACTGATGATCCAGCGCAGCAACAACCCGGCTACCAACTGGATCATGAAGGCCGCCGGGGGCCCAGAAAAGGTTAATCAGATCCTCAACAGCGAATACCCACACATATTCAAAAACACCGCCATCGTCGAATATATCCCGGCAGGCGGCAGGACCTACCTGAACAGCGCAGCGCCCGCCGACTACATGCGCTTTCTCCAGGCACTGTGGAATGACCGCCTGCCCTACAGTAAGGAGATCCGCCGGCTGATGTCGCTCCCCAAACGCGACCGGCTCTACCACGGCACCCCAATCCCCAAGGGCACCCTGGTCTACAACAAGACCGGCTCCACCGCCCATCTTTGCGGGGATATGGGGATCGTGGTGTTACGGGGAAAAAACGGCCAACGTTACCCTTACGCCATCGTCGGGGTTATCGAGCGGAGCAGCCGGGCACCAAATTACGGGAACTGGATGCTTACCCGAGGCAACGTCATCCGCGGGGTTTCCACCCTGGTCTACAAAAACCTGAAGAAGCAGTATCCGCTCAGGTAAAGGGAAAAAGCCAAAACCTCAATAGAGTGAAGAGCGACGCCTTTTTGAGCGGGCGCTGATCATACCGACGAGACAGCCAAAGATCAGCGTCCCGCCACCGGCCAGAAACCATTTGATACTCTGATTTGATTTCAGCCGGTTGTTTTCCTCGCTGGTTGCGGCAAGTTCCTGGCGCAACTGGCTGACCGCCTTTTCACTCTGTTCAAGATTGTTTTTGATCTCGATCACATCGGCGGTATCGTTGACCAGCTTCTGGTACTCATCCAGGGTGGTTGCCAGCTGACTGCGGTTGTCCTCGATGGCTTCCTGCAGGGTGGCGTTGGCGGTACTCAGATCACTGTTTTCGGCTTTCAACCGGGCCGTCTCTTCCTTGAGATCAGCATTTTCCTGCTGCAGGAGAACCAGGCGCTCCTCAACGGGAGGCTCTGCGGTCAAATATCTTTTCAGAGTCCAGCCCTCTCGGCCGTCGGCGGTGGCAACCCTTGCCCAGGTATCATTTTCTTCGAGGATCGATACCGCCGTGCCGTTGGTGACCACCGCCATAATCTTGTATTCGCTCCCCTGCCCCCGGCGCAGGGGTATTTCGGCGGTGGGCTGGACATACCAGGTCTGGGCCTGGGCGAGTCCGGCGACAATGGTCAGGATAAGGGCGGTGCTCACCGCGGCTCCTGCCCGGGTAAAAGATAATTTTACCATTATGCAACATCTCCATGATGAGGGATCCGGAAGGGAAGGCCAGAGCGCAGCGGCCAATGTGCTGCGCAGTGGCGTGACCACTCCGTCTTTGTACCAAAAGTAGCCTCTGGTTACAAGTCGCGAGCTGACCCCGGAAAAACGTCTTTTTTGACAGCTGTTATGGGAGCCACCTCTGATGGCTGCAACAACTACCAGGGGAACTACGCTTTTGCCGACGGAAAACTGCGTGCCGAAGTGACCTCTTCGCGCATGGCATGTAGCAGCGATGTGGCACGAGGGGTGAGCGAACAGATGGCGGACCTCTTCAGCAATGGCGCTGAGGTTATTGAGGTTTCCATCTATGGTCAGCAGGTGATTATGCTGAAAATCAGTTCCGCCGATTTGCGTCTCGGCCCAAGCCATCAGGTGAAGTGAGAAAATCCCCCTGCCAGCCGATGCGGTATCTAAAGCGCTGGAGCAGGTGGAGCGATACCGCATCCACGGCAGCCACCTCGAGCTTGTTGATGCAACAGGTGCTGTCAGCCTGCGGTTCGAGGCGGTCGCCCTGAACTGACTTCGTGAACTGACTTCGGCCAACAACCAGATTACCTCAGGCCGGGTTTCCCCGCGGCTGCGGAAAAGCCCAAACCCACCGCAAAACAGACCAACAGGAGGCCAACTAGAGAGCCGGTGATCCGGGTGTAAGGCGGATGGAGGTGGTAGTGGTCGACGGCGATAGTCGCCGCGGTGGTGAACGTCCCTTTGGCAGAGATCAGCGCGCCCCCCACCCCGGCGACCCCCTCGAGTTGCACGATCTCACCGGTAAACAGTTCCACCAGAGGTTTGCCCTGCTGGTCAATCA
>JAZBOD010000094.1:0-2589 GCA_036350955.1 Desulforhopalus sp.
ATCTCTGCCACCAGCAGGGGATCGGGGTTATCCTTGACTGGGTGCCGGCCCATTTCCCCAAAGATGCGCACAGTCTGGGCCGCTTCGACGGCACTGCGCTCTACGAACACGAAGACATGCGAAAAGGTTCCCACCCGGAATGGGGCACCTATATCTACAATTACGGCAGAAACGAGGTGAGTAACTATTTAATCGCCAACGCTCTCTTTTGGCTGGATCTCTATCATATTGACGGGCTTCGGGTCGATGCAGTGGCCTCCATGCTCTACCTTGACTATTCCCGAAAGGATGGCGAATGGCTGCCCAACAGCTACGGTGGTCGGGAGAACCTTGAAGCAATCGAATTTATGCGCCATCTCAATGCCATTGTCTATCAACATTTCCCCAACACCCTGATGATTGCCGAAGAATCGACCAGTTTCTATGGTGTTTCCAAAGCAACGGATCAGGGCGGCCTGGGATTTGGCTTCAAGTGGAACATGGGCTGGATGAACGATATGCTCGCCTATTTCGGCAAGGACCCGCTCTACCGCAAGTTTCACCACAACAGTCTGACCTTCTCTATCATGTACGCCTTTTCCGAAAACTTCATCCTCCCCCTCTCCCATGACGAGGTGGTTCACGGCAAGAAGTCACTGCTGGAGAAGATGCCGGGGGATCTCTGGCAGAAATTTGCCAATCTCCGCCTGCTTTTGCTGAGCATGTGGATGCATCCCGGGAAAAAACTGCTCTTTATGGGTGGCGAATTCGGTCAGTGGTCGGAATGGTACTGTAAGCAAAGTCTTGACTGGCACCTCCTTGAACAGGAGGGACTCCATCGTCAACTGCAGCGCTTTGTTGCCGATCTGAACGCGTTTTATGTTGCCCAGCCCTCCCTCTGGGAACAGGATTTTGCTCCAGCCGGTTTTCAGTGGCTTGATTTAGAGGACCGCAACAATTCGATTATTTCTTTTACCAGATATGGATTAAACCGGAAGGATCACCTGATTTGTCTGTTTAACTATACCCCCCAGGTGCTTTCCGGCTATCCGCTTGGTCTTCCGGAAAAATGCGCGTATCAGCAGGTGTTTTCTTCCAATCTGGCCATCTATGGCGGAACTGCCGAACAAGACCAGACCAGGTATGAGGCAGAAGAAATATCCTATGCCCAGGCACCCTACCGTACCACCATCACCGTCCCGCCCCTGGCCGGGGTAATTCTTAAAGCGGTGGACAGGTAGGAGTATCTTTTCGACAACCCAAGGTGAACACCAGTGCCGAGAGAGTCAATTTACCCATCAGGTGACAAGATCACTAAAGCGATTAAAGAGTTCTCTTTGCTGCTTGAAGAAAAACCGGACCGAACCCGCCGCCAGCTCCTCTGTGAGGTGGCATTGCAATTTGACCTCTCACCTCGCGAGTGCCTTTTCCTCGAAGAGCATTTCAGCCAGGAGGGGGAGTAGTCTTTGGCAGATCCGGGTTTTTCCCAGCGAGCAGGTAATTATAGAAGGCAAGAGTCTGTTCACACATCGCTTTGGCAGTGAAGTTTTTCAAAACCCGTTGCCGGCCGTTTTCCCCAAAATGCTTGAGCCGGGAGGGTTCCAGGCTCAGTGCTTCGTCGATCGCAGCGGCAAGGCTTGCCGGATCGGAAGGCTTGACCAGCCAGCCGTTTTCCCCTGGAATAACCGTCTCCAGGCTGCCGCCATGGGCGGTGGCAATGACCGGTCGGCCCATCGCCATCGCTTCAACGGTGGTTCGGCCGAAGGCTTCCGGCTCCAGGGATGAGGTGGAGAGTACCAGGTCGGCGATCAGGAAGGCGGCCGGCATATCGGCGCAGTAGCCGACACAACGGGCCCGATCGCTGAGGTCATGCTGCTCGATGAAGTCGATGATTTCCCTACTATAACCCGGATTTTCCGCGGGATCACCAACCAGAACCGCCTGATAGGTCTTCTGTTTGACTAAAAGCAGGCTTTTCAGAAAAAGTTCCTGGCCTTTGAGTCGGGTGAGCCGACCAGGAAGCATCAGTACCGGCCTGGTCCGGTCGATCTGCCATGCTTTTTCCAGGGCAGCAACCCGCTCTGGCGCCACTTTTTCCGGATCAAAAGATTCGGCATCGACCCCTCGGAAGATCAGCCTGACTTTTTCCCGGCGTTGATAATTGGCATCAATATGCTCACGTATACTCTCGGAAACAGCAATAACTCCCTCTCCTTTGGTCATAATCGCGCTGTACGAGTTGACCGAATAGAACCCATGGAAGGTGGTCACCAGCAACGGTCGATGTTTTGCCGGCAGGCTCCTCCAGGCAAAATATCCCACCCAGGCCGGCATGCGTGAACGGAGATGGAGGACGCTGACCCGCTCCTTCCTGATCAGCCGGCGCAGGGGCCAGATATTGAGGAGAGCCAAGGGGCTTTTAGAACCGATATCTTTTTGATAGTGGCGACTCCCCTCTTTTTCCAACTGCCCTACCAGGCGACCGCCCCCCGAAACGACAATTGACCTGTGGCCATTGCGCACCAGGTAGCGCCCCATTTCCAGGGTCCCTCGCTCAACTCCGCCGCTGTTCAGTTCAGGGAGAAGCTGCATCACGGTCAGAGTGTCCTG
>JAZBOD010000095.1:0-5373 GCA_036350955.1 Desulforhopalus sp.
ATGACCACCAAACTTTTCGGTGCCAGTTTTCCGGAATGGTTCGGCTCGATCGGCGCCTCAATGTACACCCTCTTCCAGATAATGACCCTGGAAAGCTGGTCGATGGGCATCGTCCGGCCGGTTCTTGAGGAGTTTCCCTACGCCTGGCTCTTTTTTGTGCCGTTCATCATGACCGCCACCTTTACCATGCTCAACCTGTTCATTGCGGTTATCGTCGATGCAATGCAGAGCCAGGCTAGCGCCGCCCAGGCCAAGCAGAAACATGAGCTGGAAGAGCTTGCCGAAGAGAAGGAGCGGCTCCTGCACGAAGAAATTGAGGGGCTGCGCCGGGATATCGGCGAACTGAAAAAAATGGTTGCCGCACAATATCAGCCGGCGGGTGACCCTGGTCCCGCGGGGGGGAAAATAGGCTGAGCGCCGAATTTCTCAGGCAATAAGGGTGCTCAGGCAGGTATCCGGTCTGGCCACCGGCAGTGACTCTTATGGCTTAACAATGGTCCTTGTACCTGAGAACGGCAAGCGCACTAAAGCAGACCGGCCAGCATATCTTTGCCGAATTGCTCGGCACGGGCCACCTCGTCCGGGTGATCAAGGACTGCTTTACGTTTATCGACACCTTTGACCAGCAGTTCACCGCCATACTCCATATCCACCGCATCAAAGATATAACGGCTGGTCAGCACACTGCAGTCAAAGATCTTCTGGCCTCTGGTTGCCGCGGTGGAGAGCAGGTAACCTTTGCGGCCCTCGCCCTCCCGGAACCGTTCCTTGAGCAGATATTTTCTGGCCCAGCGGGCCTGGAATCGGTCACCGCAGATCTTGCACTGGGCCGAAAGTCCGTAGAAATAGACCGGACTGACGAGCAGAATCCGGTCGGCACGGTCGACGGCCAGGTAAATGTCGGTCATATCGTCCTTGACCACACAGCTACCGCTCTTATCACAGCCACCGCACCCCTGGCAGGGACGAAGGTTGAGTTCATTAAGGCGGATCCAGTCAACTTTGCCGCCACCATGCTCCACCGCCTCGGCAACTTTCCGGGCGAGGGTTTCGCTGTTTCCCCCTTTGCGGGGACTTCCCAGTAAAACAAGTAGGTTCATGATCTCCTCTCTGCATGATGAACTTTTTTTAATATGAAAAAAAATGTTACCCAGACTCATCGGTCTGGTCGTCAGTGAACTGTAGGGTGCGCCCCGCGCACCAACCAGCAAGCCCCCCAAGAGATCAAAGGGGTGCGTATGACGCACCCTGTTTACCGGCGCTTTTCTCCAGCCCGCCGACCCTGAATGCACTGTACCATGATTCTCTTCAGGTTGTCAGCCGGATTGTCCCAACAGTGGAACAGCGCCGAAGCGGAGGTCGACGCAAAGTGATCTTTACAAGGGCCGAAATCGGTATACAATGACTGCGTACGTTTACTTGCCGCCAGTCGAGCGCTGACTGACCTTATCCTCCCCTCCTCGCAGCAGATTGGCCTTGCGTGAGAATAGGATTTATTGTTAACTACTCCGATGGACAGTGTACAGGCAACCATTTTTGCCGTCAAACGCTACGCGCTGCATGACGGGCCGAATATAAGGACAACCGTCTTTCTCAAGGGCTGCCCACTCTCCTGTTTCTGGTGCCATAATCCGGAAGGAATTTCTCCGGGCCTGCAGTTAGTGAGCAACCGAAAGAGATGTATCGCCTGCGGCGAGTGCGTCACCGCATGTCCACGCGGTGCCCTGCAGCTCACCGCTGAAGGTATCCAGCGCGACAAAGGGCTCTGCCAGGAGTGCTTTGCCTGTGTCCCGCTTTGTCCGGCCCTGGTCCATGAGGCGACCGGACGAAGAGTGGGTATTGCCGAACTGCTGAGCGAGATCAGCAAAGACCTGGTCTTTTTTGACCAGTCCGGTGGCGGGGTGACCTTTTCCGGTGGAGAGCCGCTCGCCCAGCCGACCGCGCTGCTTGCCCTGTTGCGCGGTTGTGGCGAGCTGGGTATCCACCGGGTGGTGGATACCAGTGGCTTCGCCGCCACGGCGACTGTGCTGGAAGTTGCCGGCCATACAGATCTTTTTCTCTATGATCTCAAACATATGGATGACAGCATTCATCGCCGCTATACCGGAGTCAGCAACCAGCTGATTCTGGACAACCTGGAGGCACTCTCCAAAGCCGGAGCAGCTGTCCGGGTACGGATCCCGCTGATCGCCGGCATCAATGATGACCTGGAAAATATTCAGGCAACAGCTGATTTTATCGCCGGCTGTCCAGGTATACAGGGCGTTGACCTGCTCCCCTTTCACCCTTCGGCCAAAGCGAAATACCGTAAACTGTGCCAGAACTTCCCAGCCCAAGAGACCACCGCTCCAAGCCGCAAGCAACTTGATGCGGCGATGGCGATCCTGCGCCAAACCAGAGAAGACATTACTATTGGAGGTTAGCTGCCGATGAACAGCCGAATCAGCCATTTGCGGGAACAGAGTTTTACCGCCACCCCGTCAATTTCCATCGAACGCGCCCTGCTTGAGACCGAATTTTACCTAGAGAACGAAGGGAAATACTCGCTGCCGGTGCTTCGCGCCCGGTGGTTCAAGTATCTCTGTGAGCGGAAGAGTCTCTACATCGGCCCGGGAGAGCTGCTGGTTGGTGAGCGCGGGCCCGCCCCCAAGGCGGTGCCGACCTTCCCCGAGTTGACCTGCCACAGTGGTGACGACTTAAGGATTCTCAACGACCGGAAGATGACCAGCTATCGGGTTGCCGAAGAGGATATCCGCCGTTATGAGAAAGAGGTTATCCCCTACTGGCAGGGGCGTTCAATGCGTGACCGGATTTTCAGCGAGGTTCCCGAAGAGTGGCGCCGGGCCTACGAGGCTGGACTGTTTACCGAGTTTATGGAACAGCGGGCCCCGGGCCATACCGCCCTCGATGGAACCATCTACCGGATGGGCATGAAGGATTTCCAGGCAAAAATCGCCGAATGCCTGAACCGCCTCGATTACGCCAATGATCCTCTTGCCGCCGACCGGGCCGAACAGCTTCAGGCGATGGCGATCAGCTGTGAAGCAGCGGTCATTTTCGCCGAACGCCACGCAGCCCTTGCCGAGGAGATGGCCGAGGCCGAGAACGACCCACTGCGCCGTAAGGAACTGGCGGAGATCGCCACTATCTGCCGCCGGGTGCCGGCACAGGCGCCACGGACCTTTCACCAAGCCCTGCAGATGTACTGGTTTGTCCACCTCGGCACCATCACCGAACTCAACGGCTGGGACGCAATGAGCCCCGGCCACCTCGACCAGCATCTGTACCCCTTCTACCAACAGGATGTTGCCGCCGGGATTCTCGACCGGGAAAAGGCCAAGGAGCTGCTCAGTTGCCTGTGGATCAAGGTCAACAACCATACCGCGCCACCCAAAGTCGGGGTCACCGCCAAGGAGAGTGGCACCTACAACGATTTCACCCAGATCAACCTCGGCGGGGTCGATGCCTACGGTGCCGATGGCTGCAATGAGGTCTCCTATCTCTGCCTTGAGGTTGCTGACGAACTGCATCTCCTCCAGCCTCAACCAAGTGTGCACATCAGCAGCAAAACTCCGGAACGCTTCCTGAAAGCCGCCACCCGGGTAATCCGCAAAGGCTATGGCTACCCTTCGGTGTTCAACAGCGAAGCGGTAATCATGGAGCAGCTCCGGGTCGGAAAAACCGTGGAAGACGCCCGTGAGGGGGGAACCAGCGGCTGCATTGAAACCGGTGCCTTCGGCAAGGAGGCCTATATCCTTACCGGCTACCTCAACGTTCCGAAAATTCTCGAACTGGCCCTGAATAACGGTGTCGACCAGCTCACCGGCAAAAGGGTCTCCATTGCCACCGGCGATGCCGCCGGATTTACCAGCTTTGACCAGCTCTATGACGCCTTCACCAGGCAGCTTGAACACATTGTCCAGCTGAAGATCCGGGTCAACAACTATATCGAGCGGATGTACGCCAAATACTCGCCGGCACCTTTTTTGTCGGTGGTTATCCATGACTGCATTGACCAGGGTCGGGACTATTACGACGGCGGCCCCCGTTACAACACCAACTATATCCAGTGCACCGGGATCGGTACCGTTACCGACAGCCTCTCGGCGATCAACACCCATGTCTTTGGCGAGGGACAGCTCGCCATGGGCAAGCTGCTCGAAACCTTGAGGCGCAATTTCGAGGGGGAAGAGGCCCTGCGCCTGCGCCTGTGGAACCGCACCCCGTTCTACGGCAACGATGACGACCGCGCCGATACCATCATGCGGCGGGTCTACGATTCACTCTTTGCCGCAATTGACGGCAAGGCGAACACTAAGGGCTCCGTCTACCACCTGAACATGCTCTCCACCACCTGCCATGTCTATTTCGGCAAGATGCTCGGCGCCTCGGCCAATGGCCGCTTTGCCCACCTGCCATCTTCCGACGGCACCTCCCCCTCCCATGGCGCCGACCGCAACGGCCCCACCGCGGTGATCAAATCCCTGGCCAAGATGGACCAGTTGAAATCTGGGGGTACTCTGCTCAACCAGCGTTTTCTCCCCTCGGTGCTGGCCAGCGAACAGGACCTTGACAAGCTCGGCGGGCTGATCCGCACCTATTTTACCCTTGGCGGCCATCATATCCAGTTCAACGTAGTCGACACCAGGACCCTGCGCGACGCCCAGAGCCATCCCGATGAGTACCGTAATCTTTTGGTTCGGGTGGCCGGCTACAGCGATTATTTTGTCGATCTCGACCGGGAGCACCAGGAGGAGATCATCAGCAGGACAGAGCAGGAAGGGGTTTGACCTCTCGCTTCGGTAAAGTCAGAAAAAGCGAAAAAGAGCAGAGCACTCCAGGGCCTCGGGGCATCAGCCGCCGAGGCCCTGGCCGTTTGCCGGCTCAACCGCCAAGCATCTCAGCGATCGCATCGCAGACATAATCGATATTGGCCCTGGTCAGACCAGCAAGGTTGATCCGGCCACCGGCGACCATATAGATACCTTTTTCAGTCCGCAGCCGCTCGACTATCTCATCACCCAGGCCACTGAAAGAGAACATCCCCCGCTGCGCGGTGATGAAGGAGTAATCGCCCCGCACCCCTCTTTGCCCAAGCCCTGCCACCAATGCGGCGCGCATCGCCTTAATCCGCTCGCGCATTCCGGCCAGCTCCTCCAGCCACTGGGCCCGCAGTTCGGGGGTGCTAAGGATTTTCGCCACCACCAGGCCACCGTGGGCCGGAGGATTGGAGTAGATCACCCGAACCGTTGCCTTGAGGTGACTGAGACCGACCGCCGCCTCGGCGGCATTGGGCGCAACGAGAGTCAGCGCGCCGGTACGTTCGTTGTAGAGTCCGAAATTTTTCGAAAAAGAACTGGCAACCAGAAAATC
>JAZBOD010000096.1:0-2686 GCA_036350955.1 Desulforhopalus sp.
CGGTGCCATCGACCTGAAGAACTTCCCCTGGTGCGAGTTTCTCGATCTCTTTGATGGTGCGCAGGGTTGGCATCGGGCAACTCAGCCCCTTGACATCGAGAACATATTGCCCCTGCAGGCCGGCTTCGACCAGCTGTTGCTCCTCGGTCACCGCCCCGGCATCACAGAAATTACTTGCCGCCTGGCGAAGGATAACCTCGAGGGAGTCGATGGAAAACTGGCCTCCGACCTCCTGAAAAAAGTCGGCCAGCTTGCGCATCGCCTGCCTGGCGGTGGGGTCGACATGGGCGGTAATCGCCACGTCCTCCCTGATCTCCGCCAGGGTTTTTTCAACGCTGCTGAGGCGGTCACGCAGCCCCTGCAGAATACCGGCAATGCCGGATTCATCAGGCAGCCTGGCTGGCTGGACCTCACCGGCGTCGGACACCTCGCCGCGCAGGACTTCGATATCGCGAGCGAGCCTTTCAACTGTGTCGGCAATCATTGCTGCATTCATCTCGTTCTCACTGGTGGAAGTTACCCGGAAAGAGCCCCTAGCCCCTTTCCGGAGTTAGGCATTTTACGCAACAAGGGTGCTGGTCAGCAATATGCATGTGCCACATAGTAGCAGCACCAGACAATTTCGTAAACAGAAAAATCAGCCGGTGAGCGCGGGTCGACACAGCCATCTGCTGGCGGCTGCAGGTCAATTGCTCCGGTCGACGACACCTTGCTGCCGGCTGCTCAGCCCGCCGAACCGGCCACCCCGGAAAAAAGCGCGCCAACCGTCGATTCCGAAGTGCGTACCGGGGTGGTGCCAAGCATTCTCGCCTCGCTGAATCCCGCTTCAGCCATCAGCCGGCATTGATCCCCACCGGGGATCGCGCCACCTATTCATTGCGACCAGGACTCAACACTCCGGTCAAGATGGCGAGGAAGTTCCTTTTCCAGGACAATATCGGCAAACTGCAGCCTTCCCCCGGTTTTAAGTACCCTGAATATCTCGGCAAACAGCCGAGGTTTGTCCGGTGACAGATTGATTACCCCGTTGGAAATGACCAGGTCAAAGATATCGTCGGCAAAGGGCAGCAGGTCGTTAGCGGTCTCCCTGACTTCGATATTGTTCTCTCCGGCAAGGAGGATATTGGCCCGGGCCCGCTCGACCATCTCCGGAGTGAGATCAACGCCGCGGACAACTCCTCCGGGACCGGATAACCTCGCGGCGACAAGCAGATCAAAACCGGCGCCGCAGCCGATATCGAGGATCGCCGCCCCTGGGTGGACCGGGGCGATGGCCAGAGGATTGCCGACACCGCAAAAACTCTCGAGCACCTCATCAGGAAGGGAAGAGAGCAGATCACGGTCATAGCCAAGAAGCAGTGCCCCCTGCCGGCCGGTAGGGTAAGAGAACATCCCCGAGGCTGACCTGGCAACACTCCGGTATTTGCGCCGGATTCCACTGCGCACCGCGGAACGGGCCTGAGGCGGCAGGGTTTCTCCCGGTGACAAACGCCCTGCCGCTGCGCTCTTGAGGGGTTCGGGCCGATGACCATCGGTCTGCTGTTTCGGCGGTCAGCCGCCCCCGATCCGACAAAAGGTATCTGTTGTCATCTGCTCTCCTCCTCTCTCCGCGATCCAACCCCGACCGGGGGCATGTGTTACAATGTAATATATCCAAAGATACCCGAAAAGCCACCTTAGGCAAAGCCCTTTTCCATGCCCCTGCCGACCCTCCTTACCCAGAGATTTTTTCTTCGGTCATCAGAGCGTGTGCCCTCCGAGCCTGCCTGGCCTTATCTCCAACTGCGGCGGGTAGAGCCTTCAGGAGAAATTTTCAGCTTTTGCCCTGTTGGCACTTTTCTTTTGCCACCGGCTGTGGTACTACGTGGTGTCATACTACAATGTGCTATATTCAGCCGGGAACCAGACCGGCCTCAGCCGAGCTGGCCCGCCGAGTTCTGAGCATCACGGCTCCAGTTCATCGACCAATGACCCGTCAACACGACTCCGCTTTCCAGCGAGGGTATCTATTTACTTGGAGAGAGAGAATACCATGAACGAAGCATTGATTCTTGAACGGCTGGACAGACTCTCGGCTGAGATGACGACGCTGAAAACCGAGGTTCTTGCCGAAGTGCGGCAGGAACTTGCCCCTCTGCAACAGGCAAGCAGACAACCGGCGGCACTGACCGCCCTGCTTTCCGAGGTTGACGACCCGGCAACCGCCGCGGATATCGACCGGCTGGTGAAGACCCTGCTGCACAGCCTGGAGGAGTTGAGTGAGGCGGTGGAGATGATCAAGGCCGGAGTACAACTCAAACAGGACCTGGGGCCGATCATCGAACAGGCCTATCCCAAGTCGGTCCAGTTGCTGGCCGAAATTGACGGCGATTTTCGTTTCGACGAGTTGACCATCCTGCTCCGCAAGACGATTACCAACCTCGACAACATCGGCGAAGGAATCGATCTTCTCCGGGCCGGAGTCGAACTCCGTGACGAGCTTGTGCCAATCCTCCAGTTGATGTACCCCCGCCTGCTCCGGTTCCTCAACTCGCTGCACGAAGGAGAGTTCCAGGCGGAAAAACTGGGCGACCTCCTCCACACCATCCTGATCAACATCCACACCCTGAGCGACCTGCTCAACATGATCCAGCCAATGACTGAGTTCGTCAAGGAATTCGGCGTGGTCCTCAAGGAGACCGATATC
>JAZBOD010000097.1:0-3031 GCA_036350955.1 Desulforhopalus sp.
ACCAATGATCCCTACTTTTTGCATCACAGACTCCCTCAGATAAAATATGGTGGGAACACCCAGGCCCCAGCAATACAACGAAACGCTAAAATACCGGAAAGTTCCTTGGAAAGCAGCAAAAAAAAAGAGGGGACGGAGTTAACTTAACAACTTAATCCCAGGGGACGGAGTTTCCTTATGAACTTAATAGCCGTTGGCTTGCCTATTAAGTTCATAAGGAAACTCCGTCCCCAACGCAACAAAACAATACGCAAGCCAATGCTATTAAGTTGTTAAGTTAACTCCGTCCCCCGTCCCCTCTTTTTTTTGCTGCTTTCCAAGGAACTTTCCGGTATTTTAGCGTTTCGTTGTATTGCCGGGGCCTGGGTGTTCCCACCATATTTTATCTGAGGGAGTCTGTGATGCAAAAAGTAGGGATCATTGGTTGGCGGGGTATGGTCGGATCCGTTCTCATGGAGCGGATGCTGGCTGAAGATGATTTTACGCTCTTTGAACCGGTATTCTTCACCACCTCCCAGGCTGGACAGGCCGGTCCAGAAATTGGCGGCGGCCTCCCGTTGGAGGATGCGATGGATTTTGACCGGCTGGCCGAGATGGACATCATCCTCTCCTGCCAGGGCGGAACCTATACCAAGGCGGTCTATGAACAGCTGCGGGCCCGCTGGAACGGCTACTGGATCGATGCCGCCTCAACACTGAGAATGCAGGATGACGCAATCATTGTTCTCGATCCGGTCAATCGCCAGGTAATCGACCGGGGCCTGTCCGACGGGATCAAAAACTATATCGGCGGTAACTGCACGGTTTCGCTGATGCTGATGGCCCTTGGCGGTCTGTTTAAAGAGGGTTTGGTCGAGTGGATCAGCTCAATGACCTACCAGGCGGCAAGCGGCGCCGGGGCAAAGAACATGCGTGAACTGCTCACCCAGATGGGTGAGTTGCACAGCAGCGTGAGCGAGCTGCTCGCCGACCCCTCCTCGGCGATCCTCGACATCGACCGGCAGATCACCACCCGGCTGGGCGACGGCAGCCTGACCATGACCAACTGGGGAGTACCCCTGGCGGCCAGCCTGATACCCTGGATCGACGTGCCGGTGGCCGGTGGGCAGTCGAAGGAGGAGTGGAAGGGCATTGCCGAGACCAACAAGATCCTCTGCCTCAACGGGCCGCAGCAGGTGCCGGTCGACGGGCTGTGTATCCGCATCGGGGCAATGCGCTGTCACTCGCAGGCCTTTACCATCAAGCTGAAAAAGGATCTGCCGGTGACCGAGATCGAAAAGCTCATCGCCAACCATAACCAGTGGGTCAGGGTCATTGCCAACGAACGGGAACTGAGCGCCCGGGAACTCACCCCGGTCAAGGTCTCCGGCACCCTGACCGTGCCGGTCGGCAGGATCCACAAAATGCACCTCGGCCCGGAGTATCTCACCGCCTTTACCGTCGGCGATCAGCTCCTCTGGGGGGCAGCCGAACCCCTGCGACGGATGCTGCGGATCATTTTACAAGGCTGAGCGGTAATGACCAGGAGGGGTAAAATCTCAGGTTAAACCTTAAGTCAGCTGCCCTTCCTCCTGGTATTCCAGGATAAGCTGATCAACAGCAAGATCGGTTTGTGCCTCGTCGCCAAGATCGACCAGATAGCGGTCCTCCTCGGCCAGCGGCTCACCGTAGGCTGAGGTGACGATAGTCAGGCCGGGCCGGTCAATCTCCCGGCCGGCACTTTTCACCAGCCCCACCCGCCGGTCGCTCAACCGGACATAGGTTCCCGGCGGGTAAAGCCCGACCAGCCGGATGAAGGCGGCGAGTAGACCGGGATGAAAGCCGCCTCGATCACCCAGCATTATCGAATAGGCGGCCTGGGGCTCCATCGCCGGTTTGTAGGGCCGGGCTGCGGTCAGGGCTTCGAAGACGTCGCAGATGTGCAGCAGAGCTGTCACCGGATGGTGCACTGCCCAGGAGGGCTGACGGGGGTAGCCGCCGCCATCGTGGCGGATGTGATGCCCCCAGCAGGCGGCCAGGTCAATCTCCGTGGTCCCCGGCAGTTCGAGCAGCACCTCTACCCCCGCCCGGGGATGGTCACGAATCACCGCAAACTCCGCATCGTTGAGGCGGCCTTTTTTCAGGAGAATTTCATCGGGAATCTTGCATTTACCGATATCGTGGAGCAGTCCGGCGGTACCGATACCGAGCATCTCCTTTTCCGGCCAGCCCATCCTGCTGCCGACATAGACCGCCAGGGAAGCAACCCGCACGGAATGACCGACGGTATAGCTGTCGTAATCGGGGTAGTGAATGAACTGCATCACGTCAGCAAAATCTTTCTGGATATAGCGGAGCATGAACTCACTGACCGAACGGGTCTGGCCGACATCCACCTCCCGGTTCAAGGCGGCATTGCCGTGCGCAGAGGCAACGGTATCAAACAGCTCCTGGAAAAACAGGGTGGGCGAGAGGGCACCCTGCTCACTGCGGAAGCCGTCCCAAGCCCTTTTTCGCCGACTTTGCTGCCCGCCGCCGACGGTATCGGCATAGGGCTCAGCCACCCGGATCTTCTCGATCCCCTGTTGCTTGAACAGGGCCTGACTTTCCGTCACCCGGCTTACCTCGATCTCCCGCATGGCGCTGATATCGAAAAACTTGCGCAGATCGGCAAGGGTAACGCCTTTTTGCAGAGCAAATCCACCACAGTGCAGGGTGGCGGCAAAATCGAGAAACTGTTTGCCAGTCACTGAAGAACCAAATATCCTTCGGCCTTCAAAGACAAAAAAGCCGTCAACCGTACCGATAAACAGTTCGTTACTGCCGGACTCCTGAAAATACGTTTTCAGCAGGGCAAGGGCCTCAACGGCGTAACTCTCCACCTTGGGGTGTTCGGAGTGATAGAGCTTCCGGTTGGTGATCCCCTTGCTGAGCAGCATGATGATACTGTCGATAGTCTGAATCACCCTTGCCCGCCTCCGGTCAACGCAAATTCTTCAAAGTCTTCCGGTTAAGCACTTTCAGTGCCTCGCCGGCAGCCCGACGACAGGCT
>JAZBOD010000098.1:0-6872 GCA_036350955.1 Desulforhopalus sp.
ATGTGCTCGATGCGGTCAAGGCCAGTGACGGTGAGCCGATCAGCGTGGTGGTGGACCGGGACGGTGAACAGCTGAACCTGACGGTGTCACCGGCGATTGATACGGTAAAAAATATCTTCGGCGAGGAAGTTGAACAGCGCTACATGATCGGTATCGCCAAAGCCGATGAACTCACCTACGAGCGTAGCGGCCCGATCAGTGCCTTCCGTGACGCCTGTCAACAGACCTGGATGTATATCTCCTTGACTGTCCTGGGAATTATCAAAATTTTTCAACAGGTTGTCCCAGCCAGTGAACTCGGCGGGCCGATCCTTATTGCCCAGATTGCCGGCGAACAGATGAAGGCCGGCTGGTTGAACCTGATCTACTTTACCGGTCTGCTCAGCGTCAACCTGGGGATCCTTAACCTGCTGCCGATTCCGGTCCTCGATGGCGGACACCTGGTCTTTCTCACCATTGAGGCGGTGCGGCGTAAACCGCTGGCGGAGCGGGCCCAGATCATCGCCCAGCAGATCGGCATCGGTCTGCTCGGCACCCTGATGATTTTTGTCTTTTATAACGATATCGTCAGACTGTTCAGCTGATGCCCTGTATCGTCTCTTTGGATACGGCAACCAGCTGTTGTGCCATTGCTCTCACCAGTGGTGGGCTGTCAACCGGCCGGGTGCTGGGTTCCCTTACCCTCTGCGGGCCAGGAGGCTGCTCGCGCAGACTGCTTGATGGAATTGACTATCTGATGCGTGACGCCGGAATCGGCTGGCCGGAGGTTGACGGTATTGCGGTCAGCCTTGGCCCGGGAAGTTTTACCGGGCTGCGGATCGGCATGGCCACCGCCAAAGGGCTTGCCGCCGCCGCCGGAACCGGCCTCTATGGAGTTTCCACCCTTGATCTTCTGGCGGCTGGCAGCCTCAGTGCCGGGCTGATCTGCAGCGTGGTCGATGCCCGAAAAAAACAGGTCTACACGGCCCTGTACCGTGGTGACGGTGCGGGAAGTGTCAGCCGTCTCACCGAACCGCAGGTTTTGTCGCCTGTGGAGTTTGCCGCCACCATTGATCAACCGGTGCTGATGGTCGGTGACGGGGCCGTGCTCTACGCCGAACTGTTCGCCGAGCGTCTGGGTGGCTTGTTTTGCCTGGCACCGGCACCGGTCAATCAGGTCTCTGCCGTCTGGCTCGGCTTTCTCGCGGCCGATTTATGGCGGCGGGGAGAAGCCCTTGATCTTGCCGCCAGTAGTCCACTCTATATCCGTCGTTCCGATGCCGAGCTGAACCTGAAGGCCCAGGCCGGCGGGAAATAGGGATAAACTCTTCTTGATACCATGATCAGACGACGAAAGACACGGGAGATCCAGGTCGGCGGGGTAGGGGTTGGTGGCAGTAATCCCGTCACGGTGCAGTCGATGACCAACACCGATACCCGGGATGTTGAGGCCACTGTCGCCCAGATTAATGCGCTGGCGGCGGCCGGTTGCGACCTGGTCCGCATTGCCGTCCCGGATCAGCAGGCTGCCCTGGCGGTTACCCCGATCCGCGCCGGGATCAGCATTCCCTTGATCGCCGATATCCATTTCGACTATCGCCTGGCGGTCAGCGCCATCGAAAATGGCGCCGATGCCATCCGGATCAACCCCGGCAACCTTGGGGGTGAGGAGAAAATTGCCCGGGTCGTCGCCGCTGCCCGGATGCACGGGGTGTCGATCCGTGTCGGGGTGAACAGCGGTTCGATTGAGAAGGATCTGCTCGCCAGGTACGGCCATCCGACACCGGAAAACACTGCCGCCCTGCTTGAAAGCGCCCTGCGCAACGTCCGGCTCATCGAACGGCACGGCTATCATCAGATGAAAATATCCATCAAGTCCTCGGATGTGCTCACCACGATTGCCGGCTACCAGCAGCTGGCCGAGGCAACCGACTATCCCCTCCACCTTGGGGTAACCGAGGCCGGTGGGCTGATAGCCGGCACGGTCAAGTCAAGCGTTGCCCTGGGGATCCTTCTCAGCCAGGGGATCGGTGATACCATCCGGGTTTCTCTGACCCGTGATCCCCTTGAGGAGATCCGGGTCGGTTTTGAGCTGCTGCGTGCCCTGAAAATCAGGGAACGGGGGCCGGAGCTGATCTCCTGCCCGACCTGCGGCCGCACCCGGATTAACCTGTTTGCTCTGGCCGAAGAGGTTGAGCGTCTGGTGCAGACCATGGAGACCCCTTTGAAGGTTGCCGTGATGGGCTGCGTGGTCAATGGACCGGGAGAGGCCAGTCAGGCCGACATTGGTGTGGCCGGCGGCAATGGTGTGGGAATCATTTTTAAAAAAGGGCGGATTTGGAAAAAAGTCAGCGAAGCAGAGCTGCTTCCGGTCTTTTCCGCCGAGTTGAAAAAGATGGAAGAAGAGGGGCAAAAAAGCCGAAAATCTGCTACACAGTAGACTGTCCTCTCCCGGCCTGGCTAAGAAGCCTCAGGCGCCGTAGCTGGAGGCGGCCAGGCGCTTTGGGCAAGATGATTCTCCTATTAAAAACTCTGCACGATAAGACAAGGTTATGCGCTACTCCCAGATATTTTTACCAACGCTGAAAGAGACCCCCGCTGATGCCGAGGTGGTCAGCCACCGGCTGATGCTCCGCGCCGGGTTTATCCGCAAACTCACCGCTGGAATCTACACCTATCTCCCCTTTGGCCTGGCGGCCATCCGCAAGGTGGAAGAGATTGTCCGTCAGGAGATGAACCGGGCCGGGGCGCAGGAATTGCTGATGCCGATGGTTCAGCCGGCTGATCTGTGGCGGGAAACCGGTCGCTACGAAAAGTACGGTCCGGAGTTGCTCCGCTTTCATGATCGTCACCAGCGGGAATCCTGCCTTGGCCCGACCCACGAAGAGGTGATCACCGATATCGCCCGTAAAGAGCTCCACTCCTACCGGGATCTGCCGGTCAACCTCTACCAGATCCAGACCAAGTTTCGTGATGAGGTACGGCCAAGGTTCGGGCTGATGCGTGGCCGCGAATTCATCATGAAGGATGCCTACTCTTTTGACGTCAGTGATGCGGCGGCGGAGGTCTCCTACATGAAGATGCACGCCGCCTACAAACGGATATTCACCCGCTGCGGGCTCCAGTTTCGCGCAGTACAGGCGGATTCGGGAGCGATCGGCGGGAACTTCTCCCACGAGTTCATGGTTCTTGCCGAGACGGGTGAGGATACCATCGTCATCTGCCGGGATTGTGATTACGCCGCCAACAGTGAAAAGGCGGTGGTCCGTCTGGTCGAGCCCCGAAGCGTGGAAGCGCCGGCCACCCTGGAACGGATCGTAACCCCCGGTAAGCGCAAGGTGGCCACGGTCTGTGAGTTTCTCGGGATAGAGCCCAGTCAGCTGGTGAAGACCCTGGTCTTTAAGGCCGATGGGCAACTGGTTGCGGTATTGGTCCGTGGTGATAGGGAGATAGAGGAGGTAAAACTGAAAAACCTTCTCGGGGTGGCTGATGTGGTGATGGCTGCCGACCAAGAGGTCTTTACCGCTACGGGGGTTGCCACCGGCTACCTCGGCCCGGTCGGTCTCGGGCTGCGGCTCGTTGCCGACCAGGAGGTGGCGGCGATGGTCAATTTTTACAGTGGGGCCAACGAGAAGGATGCCCACCTGAAAAATGTCAATCTCGGCCGCGATTTCACCGTCGAAGCGGTGGCTGATCTGCGCCAGATAACCACCACCGATCCCTGCCCGGAGTGTGGCGGCACCCTGGCGCTGACCGAGGGGATCGAGGTTGGCCACATCTTTAAGCTGGGCACCGGCTATTCCGAATCGATGCAGGCCACCTTCCAGGATGCCGACGGCCAGGAGCGCCACTTTGTCATGGGCTGCTACGGCATTGGCGTCAGCCGGATAGTTGCTGCGGCGATTGAACAGAACCACGATGCCGATGGCATAATCTTCCCGGTGCCGATTGCCCCCTGCACGGTGATCGTGCTCAATCTCGGCGGCCAGGACGAAGCGATCAGTGCCGCCGCTGAGAAACTCTACGGCGAACTGCAGGCCGCCGGACTTGAAGTGCTCTACGATGACCGCAGTGAGCGACCGGGACTCAAGTTCAAGGATGCCGACCTGCTGGGAATTCCCTACCGGGTGACCGTGGGCAGGAGCTTTGCTGAGAAGGGTACGGTCGAGGTCCGCCGACGCCGGGACGGCCACACCGAGGAGCTTCTGCCGGCTGAGGCGATCAGCCGGTTGCAGGAGAAAATTGCTGCAGAACTGAACCTTTAGTCCCTTAGAAGAAGTCAATCTGTCTCAAGATACGTATCCCCTTTGTTGTGGGAGGGGATCACAACCTCTGGGTTGCGGGCGACAGCCCGCGCTGGATTCTTTTGCCGCTGATGGTCCATCCCTCCTCGATAAACTCCAACGGCCTGAAGGTCCTGGTTGGCAACTATCTGCACGGCGCAGATTTAGCACGGATCGATACCGCCTGGGATTTGATCACCCGGGTTCATGGTAATTCCCGCCATTTTTCCGGGGAACTCTATATTGTCCACCTGCTTGAGGTAGCCTCGACCCTTGCCTCGATGCACCTCGATCTCGACACCGTCCTTGCCGGGCTCCTCCACGGAGTGATCAAGGAGGGGGTGAGTTATGAGGAACTCGCCGAGGCCTTTGGCCACGATGTCGCCAATATCGTCCAGGGCACCACCCGCATCACCAAGGTGCACTACAACAGCAAGCTGGCCAGCCAGGCGGAAAACCTGCGCAAAATGCTCCTGGCGATGGCCGTGGATATTCGGGTACTGCTGGTCCGGCTGATCGATAGGCTACTCGACCTTTTCCTGCTCGATATGGTTGACCGGGAGCAGCAGATCGATATCGCCCGGGAGACCATGGATATCTACGCTCCCCTGGCCAGCCGTCTGGGCATCGACTGGTTGAAGC
The DNA here is from genome assembly GCA_036350955.1 of Desulforhopalus sp. Taxonomy (GTDB): domain Bacteria; phylum Desulfobacterota; class Desulfobulbia; order Desulfobulbales; family Desulfocapsaceae; genus Desulforhopalus_A. The sequence goes on from JAZBOD010000098.1 coordinate 4,905, forward strand.
GGGAACTGGAGGACCACGCCTTCAAGTTTCTCCACCCGGAGGAGTACTACGATCTCTCCCATCGGCTGGAAAGTTCACTTGACGAACGGCAGCTCTACGTCGATGAGGTGATTACCATTCTCCAGAAAAAGCTCGGTGAGAATGATATCTTCCCCCACCGGATCATCGGCCGGCCGAAACATCTCTACTCGATCTATAAAAAACTGGTCGCCCAGAACATCCCCCTGGAGCGGGTCTACGACAAGGTTGCCTTCCGGATCATTGTCGGTACAGTCAACGAGTGCTATGAAGCTCTCGGCACCATTCATGCCAACTGGTCGCCGGTTCCCGGCCGGATCAAGGATTTTATTTCGGTGCCGAAGGCCAACAATTACCAGTCGATGCACACCACGGTAATTGGCCCCCGCGGCCACTTCATGGAGGTGCAGATCCGTACCGAGGAGATGGATCGGGTTGCCCAGGAGGGCGTTGCCGCTCACTGGGCATACAAAGAAGGGCAGAAGATCAACAAAAACGACGCCCGGCTGTTTCGTGAACTGAAAAACCTGGTCACCTCGCTGCAGAATGTCGAGGATCCCCGGGAATTTCTCGACAGCCTGGTTGGTGAGCTCTACGACGCCGAGGTGTACGCCCTCTCCCCGAAGGGTGAGGTCAAGGAGTTCCCGGCGGGCAGTTGCCCGATTGACTTTGCCTACTCGATCCACACCGAGGTTGGCGATCACTGTGTCGGCGCCAAGATCAATGGGCGCCAGGTCTCCCTGAAGTATCAGCTGCAGACTGGTGATATCGTCGAAATCCTTACCTCTCCCGGGCAGGTTCCGCGCAGAGGCTGGCTTGACCTGGTGAAAACCAGCCGGGCGCGAACGAGAATCCGCTCCTGGTTGCGGCGGGCAGAAAAAGAGAAGGCACTGAAACTGGGACGGGAGATCTGTGAACGGGAAATCCGCAAGTACGATACTTCTCTGAAGAAAATCATCAAGAGCGGCCATATTCGCCTGCTCCTGAAACAACTCCACTGTAATTCGCTTGATGACCTGCTGGTCAAGGTTGGCAGCGGCACTATCACCGTGGAAAGCCTGATAAAGGCGCTGCAGCCCCCTGAGCTGCGCCGGGATGACGACAAGCCGCAGGTCCAGCTCTCCCCGGAGGAGCTGGCCGAGCTGATGATCAGTCAACAGCACGGCGAAGCCGGTGATAAAGGTCAGGCGGGTATCAGTATCGATGGCATCGATGGGATGCTGGTCAAGGTCAGTCAATGCTGCCGACCGGTGCCCGGTGACCCTATTGTTGGCTTCATCACCATGGGCAGAGGGGTTTCCGTACACAAGGCCGATTGCGCCAATTTGCGCGGATCCGACCCCAAACGGTGGATTGACGTCTCCTGGGCCGGTATCGCCGAAAAGACCTATCGGGCCGGCATCCATGTCAGCGCGGAAAACACGCGGGGAGTCTTTGCCGAGATCAGTATGGTGATCAGCCAGGATAACGCCAACATTGCCAATATCTCCGCGCACACTTCGGCGGCAGGTCTGGCGGATATGACCATTTCCCTTGAGGTGGAAAACCTCGAGCACCTCAATTCCTTGATGCAGCATCTTCGCCAAGTACCGGCGGTGATACAGGTGCGCAGGATTTAGCCGGGAGCGACCAGCGGTGGCAGTAATGGCCGTTTGCGAAGTGTGTGGCAATGAGTGGCCGGGTGGCTCGGCAACTTGTCCTTTTTGCCGGCAACCGGCCGGTCCGGCCAACCAGGAGCGGGGGTTCTCTCAGAAGACGGTGAATCTCGAGGCCGGTCGCCCGGTGGCGGCTGTCGCCCTGGCCCGCCTGACCGAGGCTCTTGCCGAGTCGAGTCGTCAGGGCATTCAGGTTCTTACCCTGATCCATGGGTATGGCTCCTCAGGAAAAGGAGGGGTGATCCGCACCGAGTGCCGGAAAGCCCTGACCTATCTCAAGGATAAAGGCCAGATC
>JAZBOD010000099.1:0-9851 GCA_036350955.1 Desulforhopalus sp.
CGCAGTGCCTCGACAATCCTCTGAAACAGCGCATCGAGATCTTCACCGTCACCGCTGGTCACCGCCAAACCGTGGCCTTTCAGGGTTTTTTCGACGGTAAATCCCGGCATATACCGGCTGGGGTGGCCGGCGATGGTCACATCGTTGTCATCGATAAAGAGTTTTACCGACAGCCCTCTGGCAACCGCATAACGGGCCGCCTCGGCATTATCCCCTTCCATCTGCGAGCCGTCACTGCCAAAGAGAACCACGGTTTTCCCCTTCTCCGCCTCAGCTATGCCGTTGACATAGCTCCAGAGATGGCCGAGCCGCCCGGAGGAAAAGAACACCCCGAGGGCCTCGTCCCGCTCCGGATGGCCATAGAAACCATGACCGAATTCACGGTAGTGAAACAGCGACTCCTGATTGCGGTAGCCGTTCAGTACCGCCATGACGTATTGGATCGCCACCCGGTGCCCGGCCTCGTCGAAAAAGACCGGATAGATACTCGGTGACCCTTTCATGAATCCGTCGAGAATCAGCACCTCCGGAACAATATCGTAGGCCCCGCCGGTATGGCCACCGAGTCCCTTGACGTTGGCCAGGGCGGTAAAAAAGACCAGGGCGTCGCGCACCAGCTGAATATTGGCGGTCAGGGCATCGCGCTGCTCTGCGGTAAGCCCGTCCTGGGCCAGGTCAAATTGAACGGCCCGGTAGCCGCTGAGGTCGATCGGAAAGCCCATGAGATCCTCCAGTAAGGTCTAGACAAAAAGGTTACCTCGCCGTCTCTGCCCTGCACGGGGAGAATGTCGAGGGTGAATTGTCAATACATTCGTTACGGCGTTGGCCCCCCGCCCCGCCTGCCGCGCAGTCTAGGACAGGAGGAGATTGATCAGGCTTCTTGGCGATTTTTCCCCTGGGGGAGAATCATATTAAGGAGAACACCGAGAATTCCGGCAAGACCGATTTTCTCGATGGCAAAGGCGCCGGCGGAGAATTTCATCCCGCCGATACCACAGACCAGGATCACCGCGACAATGATCAGATTCCGGGGGAGGGTGAGGTCCTGTCCTGATTTGACCAGGGTGTTGATCCCGACGACGGTGATCATGCCAAAGAGCAGGATCATGATCCCGCCCATAACCGGGGTGGGAATGGTGGCCAGGATGGCACCGATCTTGCCGACGAAGGAGAGCATAATGGCGATCAATGCCGCCCAAGTCATGATCGCCGGGTTGTAGGCTCTGGTCAACGCCACCGCCCCGCTCACCTCGGAGTAGGTGGTGTTGGGCGGGCCGCCGAGCATCGAGGCGATCGATGTGGCAATGCCGTCGCCGAGCATGGTGTTTTCGATGCCGGGATCCTTGACATAATCCTTACCGGTAATCGAACCGATGGCGAGGACATCACCAAAATGCTCGATCGCCGGGGCTATCGCCACCGGGACAATAAAAAGGATCGCCTCCCAGCGCCATTCGGGCAGGACAAAGGCCGGCATCGCCAGCCAGGCCTTATCGGCCACAGTGGCAAAGGAGATCAGGGTCGGGGCGGTCCAGTTGGGCAACGCCCCGGGATCAAAACCTGCCTGAACCAGAGTTGAAAAGCCGGTGAAATCAAGCGCCAGAGAAGTGCCGTAACCGGCTCCGATCCCGCAGAGGATCGGGATCAGCCGAAACCAGCCGCGACCGAGGAGGGCAACCAGGGCAGTGGTGACCAGACTCACTCCGGCGATAATCATCGCCGTTTTCCCCGGGACCAACCAGGCCGAACCGTCGCCGGTACGGCCCATCGCCATTTCCACCGCGACCGGGGCAAGAACCAGGCCGATCACCATGATTACCGGTCCGGTGACCACCGCCGGCAGATATTTGTGGAGAATCCCCGCACCGAAAATCCGCACGGCAAAGCTGAGCACGATATAGAGGACTCCGGCGGCGGCCAGACCACAGAGGGTAGCGGGAATCCCCCAGGTCTGCACACCATAGATGATCGGCGCAATAAAGGCAAAGGAGGAGGCGAGGAACACCGGGACCTTGCCTTTGGTGATGATTTGAAAGACCAGCGTGCCAAGACCGGCGGTAAAGAGGGCAACGTTCGGATCAAGGCCGGTGAGCAGGGGTACCAGCACCAGTGCGCCAAAGGCGACAAAGAGCATCTGTGCCCCGAGAAGTCCGTCGCTGAGACGGAAGTTGTAGTCTGAATTCATTGTCGCATCGGACATTGGTTCACCCTCCAGTACAAATTTTGTCGAGGCTTTCGGCGCACCGCCGCCCCTTTTCGGTGCACGCCCCGGGCAAAAAGTGCCGGCCGGGCGCGTTGTGGTCCGCCTCGGCGCTACTTAGTTCCGAAAATCTTGTCCCCGGCATCGCCCAGTCCGGGGAGAATATAGCCAACCTCATTGAGCCGCTCGTCGACTGCGGCGACATAGATCTCGACATCGGGATGGGCTTCGCTGATGCGCTGAATCCCCTCCGGGGCGGCAACCAGGAAAAGCCCTTTGATCGTCTGGCATCCAGCCTTTTTCAGGGTTTCGATAGTTGCCAGCAGGGTGCCGCCGGTAGCGAGCATCGGATCGAGGATCAGGGCGACCCGCTCGTGGATATCGTTGGCGGTCTTGACGTAATACTCCACCGGCTGGAGGGTCTCTTCGTTGCGATAGTAGCCGACAACGCTCACCTTTGCCGAAGGGATCATGTCGATTACCCCGTTCATCATCCCCAGTCCGGCCCGGAGAATCGGGACGATGGTGATCTTCTTGCCTTTCAGGGTATCAACCTCAACCGGACCGGCCCAACCCTGAATGGTCTTCTTTTTCGTCGGCAGATCTTTGGTCGCTTCATAGGTGAGGAGGCGTGCCACCTCGGAGGAGAGGTCCCGGAAATCCTTTGTCGAAACGTCGTGCTGCCGCATCAGACCAAGTTTGTGTTTGATCAGCGGATGATCGGCGACGTGCAGGGACATGGTATTCTCCTTTTGGGAAAAAGATGGTAAAAAACCGGGTTTTTTCGAAATCCACGCGACACCCTGTTTTAAAAAATTCCGGGAAAAAAGCAAGAGATTTTCCGGCAATTGTCTTCCGGCCGAAAGCCGTCATCCCGACACCCCTTCCGCCCTTTCATGCCCACCTGGACAACGCGCCACTTTCGGACAGCCACGCCACACCAGGGACGAAAGCCAACGCCGTCGGTTGTATATACAACAACTGCGACATTGGCCAGCCACCGATTCCACCGAATCCGGAAAAAACTCTTCTTGTAGTTAATATAATATTAAATTTATTATGCATATTCGACTAAATCTGCCTTCGGAAGAAGGCCAAAAAGAGATCAGAGAACACATCACAAATAAATTGTATAGACATCTGGAATACGGTATCATTGCCCGACAGTTGCCAATATCCATGTCAGGAGAGTGGTTCCGGGAAACGCCTTGGCTGCCCCGGAAGCAAAGATCACCTTAAAAGGGTAAGGGCAACCCTGTAATCGGCAGAGTCGGAGATGAAATGGGTGCCGGGGAGATCAGGCCGGTACCGGATAATCAATACACTGCACCGTGGAGGGAAAAATGGATAGACGCGCCTTTTTAAAAGCCGCCGGAGCCACCGCCTTGACAACTGCCGCTCTGGGGAGTTCCCTGGCAGCGCCGGCAATCGCCAGCGGCAAGATTCAGTGGAAGATGGTCACCGCCTGGCCGAAAAATCTCCCCGGCCCCGGTGTTGCCGCCCAGATGCTTGCCGACCGGATCACCGCTCTGTCCGGCGGTCGACTGGAGGTCAAACTCTACGCAGCTGGAGAACTGGTCCCCGGCCCGGGGGTCTTTGATGCGGTCTCCCAGGGTACCGCCGAGCTCTACCACGCTGTCCCTTCCTACTGGGGCTCGAAATCTAAAGGCATTCTGCTCTTTGGCTCCCAGCCATTCGGCCTGCGTGCCGACGAGCAGTTGGGCTGGATGATGCACGGTGGCGGCCAGGCACTCTACGACGAAATGTATGCCCGTTTCAACCTCAAGCCCTTTCTCTGCGGCAATTCCGGAGCGCAATGGGCCGGCTGGTTCCGCAAGGAGATCACCTCAGTTGAAGATTTCAAAGGGCTGCGCTTCCGTACCACCGGCCTCGCCTCGGAAATGTGCGCCAAGCTGGGCATGGCGGTTCAGGCGCTGAGCGGCCGAGACATGTTCCAGGCGCTGCAGTCCGGCGCCCTCGACGCCGGCGAATTCATCGGTCCATGGAGCGACTCCTCGCTTGGTTACTATCAGGTCGCCAAATACTACTACTGGCCGGGAGTTGGTGAGCCCTCGTCAGCAGAAGAGTGCGCCGTCAACATGAAGGCCTACGCGGCCCTGCCCGCCGATCTGCAGCAGGCGGTGGCCATCGCCTGTGAGAGTCTTTACAACCCGGTGTGGACCGAATACTCGACCAAACACGCCATGGCCCTCCAGCAGATGGTCGCCGAACAGGGCGTCCAGGTGCGCAAGCTCCCCGATGATGTGATTACCGCCATGGGCAACGCCGCCGGTCAGGTGATTGACGACCTGCGCAACGACTCCGATGAGCTGGTGCGGCGGATCGTCGAGAGCTACCTCAAGTACCGGGCCACTATTGCCGGATATATGCTCTATGCCGACAACGGCCAGATGAACGCCCGGGCATACGACTACACATACTGATCCATTTTACCCCTGGTCGGCGACAGAAGGTGGGCCGCCGGCCAGGCCACGGGGAAGGTCATGAAGGCAGTCATATCCCTGCTGGAGAAGGTAAACCGGGTGATCGGCGGGATTGTCTGCTGGTTTGCCCTGGCGATGGTCCTCCTGCAGTTTGTGATTGTTGTCCTCCGCTACGTTTTCGGCATCAGCTACATTTTCCTCAATGAAGGCGTACTCTATCTCCACGCCAGCCTGTTCATGCTCGGCGCCGGCTATACCCTGCTCGTCGACAAACATGTCCGAGTCGATATCTTTTATGCCGAACGCTCGCCCCGGGGCAAGGCGCTGATCGACATCTTCGGCCACCTGCTGCTGCTCATCCCCTCCATGCTGGTTCTCGCCTTCTTCTCCTGGCCTACGGTGCGCAGTTCCTGGCAGATCATGGAAGGACCGATCTCCGTCGGCGGAATACCCGCCTCCTTCTACCTGAAGACATTGATCCCCATTTTTTGCATCCTGCTGATTATCCAGGGCCTGGCCAACCTCCTTGCTGATCTTCTCTGCCTGAAAACCGGCCGACGGGAGTGGGGCCAATGAACCTTCCCCTTGACCTTCTCCTGGTCGTCGCCCTGATCAGCGGTATTTTGATCGGTTACCCGGTCTCCTTCACCCTTGCCGGGGTCGCGACCATTTTTGCCTTCCTCGGCTGGCTGACCGGAAACTTTGATCTCAGTCTGCTTGGCGCCCTGGCGCAGCGGGTGTTCGGCCTGCTCACCAACGATGTGCTGATCGCCATCCCGCTCTTTGTCCTAATGGGTGTAGTGCTGGAGAAAAGCCGGATCGCCGAGGATCTGCTGGAGACCATGGGCCGGCTGTTTGGCCGGATGCGCGGCGGCCTGGGGATTTCGGTTGTGGTGGTGGGCGCCCTGCTCGCCGCCTCCACCGGTATCGTCGGGGCAACGGTTGTGGCGATGGGGTTGATCGCCCTGCCGACCATGCTCCGCAACCACTACCAACCGGCACTGGCCTGCGGTATCGTCTGCACTTCCGGCACCCTCGGGCAGATCATCCCCCCCTCGACCCTGCTGATCATCCTCGCCGATGTGATGTCCAATGCCTATCAACAGGCCCAGTTTGCCCGGGGCCAGTTCACCATCGACACCATTTCGGTTGGCCAGATGTTCGCTGCCGCCTTGCTCCCCGGGCTGATGCTGGTCTCGGTGTACATCATCTACCTGCTGATCCGCGCCTGGTGGTCACCCCACCTCGCCCCGGCGATGAGCGGCGAGGATTTTCTCCCGGTAACCCTGGCCGAGGTGGCTGGCGCGGTATTTCCCCCGATCCTGCTGATCGTCGCGGTTCTCGGCTCAATCCTCGGCGGTATTGCCACCCCCAGCGAAGCGGCGGCGGTCGGGGCAGTGGGAGCCATTCTCTTGGCCGGCGCCCGGCTCGGCAAAGCGGCACCGCTGATGCTGGCCGGCACTGCCGCTTTTGTCAGTCTCGCGGTACTGGCAGGCCTGGCGCCGATCAGGTTGCAGCGCATTGACGCCGGGGCCGGTGACTGGGCAATCGGTGGTTTATGCCTCCTGCTCATCCTGCTCGGTTTTACCGCCCTGTTCAAGGCGCTGCAGCTCACCTCGGCGAAAAAGCTGCTCACCCCGATTCTCAGTTCGACCATGGTGGTGACGGCGATGATCTTTGCCACCATCCTTACCGCGAGCATCTTCTCTCTGGTTTTTATCGGCCTTGGCGGGGAAGAGCGGATCGAATGGATTATCACCACCATGCCCGGTGGTGCCCAAGGCGCGTTAATCTTCTGTATGGCGCTGATCTTTCTCCTCGGATTTTTTCTTGATTTTGTCGAAATCAGCGTCATTCTCCTGCCGCTGATCGCGCCAACCCTGATCCTGATGGGCCACGACCCGATCTGGCTGTCGGTGTTGATCGCCATCAATTTACAGACCTCTTTTCTCACCCCGCCCTTCGGTTTCTCCCTTTTCTACCTGCGCGGGGCGGCTCCGCCCGAGGTGAGCACCGGCCAGATCTATCGGGGAGTTGTCCCGTTTATCGCCCTGCAGGCGGTGGGTGCGGCAATCATCTGGTACTTCCCGAAGATTGCCACCTTTTTACCCAAACTGATGTTCTGATGATGAGCCAATCAAAGGAAACAATGGCAAAACAACGTTCCACCCTGGTCCGCCCGGAAGTTGCCGGGCTGCCCCGCTACAATGCCGGCTTGCCGGAGGAGTATGTTCGCGACCACTTTCAGGTTGACCACATCGCCCGCCTGGCCGGCAACGAAAACCCCTTCGGCATCGGGGTTAAGGCAAGAGAAGCTGCCGCCACGGCCCTCGGTGACCTCGGCAAGTACCCCGACCCCGAGTCGCGCCGGCTCCGTCAGGCCCTCTCGGTCTCACTGGACTGTTCCGAACCGGCGATCGTTATCGGCAATGGCTCGGAAGAGCTGATCGCTTTGCTCTGCCGGGCCTGTCTGCGCCCCGGTGACCGGGTTGTCACGGTCACCCCCTCTTTCCTCCTCCATGAAATCTATCCGGCGGAGCAGGGGGCAGTGGTGGTGACGGTACCGATGGCGGACGACTTCAGTTTTGCGGTGGACGATCTCCTTGCCGCCATGACTGACAGCTGCCGGATGCTCCTGCTCAGTACCCCAGCAAATCCGGTCGGGACGATGCTCACCAGCACAGATCTTCAGCGAATTGCCGCTGCCGCGCACCCCGAAACCCTCCTGGTGATCGACGAGGCCTACTACGAATACGCCAGGGAGGAGGCTGATTACCCGGACAGCCGGCGCCTCCTCGAGGCAGGCCAGGCTCCCTTTGTCCTGCTCCGCACCTTTTCCAAGGCCTTCGGCCTGGCCGGCCTCCGTATCGGTTACGGCCTTTTCTCCGATCTCAGTCTGGCCGGCCATATCGATAAACTGCGCACTCCGTTTAACGTCAACCGGATGGCCCAGGTGGCAGCTCTGGCAGCATTAGGCGATCAGCACCACCTGGAAAAAACCCTGGCCCACAACCGCAACGAACGGGCCCGCCTCGCAGATGAACTCATCCGGCGTGGCTACCGGGTTGCCCCTTCCCACGCCAATTTTCTCTTTTTTGATGTCGGCATGGAGAGTGCCAAGGTGGCCGAACAGCTGCTCAGCCGAGGGATAGTGGTCAAGCCATGGGGACAGGCCGGCTTTCGCCAGTTCATCCGGGTAACTGTTGGCAGTCGCAGGGACAACGATCTCTTTCTTGATGCGCTGGCGGAGATTACCTGAGCCTCGCGGCTTCCGCAAAGCGCACGATCTTACACCAGGCTCTACTGCAGGGGCTGCGGCCGGCGAAGGCCGGTCAACGGCAGCAGTTCTACCGCCAGAATACTGAAAAGAATCAGCATCCCCCCGGAGATCTGCAGCAGACTGAGCCGCTCCCCAAGAAAAATTATCCCGCCCAGGGCGGCAAAGACCGTCTCCGAACTGAGGATAATTGCCGCATCGGCCGCCGGGGTGAAGCGCTGGCCGATCACCTGCAGGGTAAAGGCCATCCCCACCGAAAAGATGCCGATATAGAGTATCCCCCAGACAGCACCAACGAACTGGTGCAGGGTATATCCCTCAAAAATCCCGCCGAGCCCGAGGCCTAGCACACCGCAGACCAGAAACTGCACCGCCGCTACGACCAGAGGAGCCCGGGTACGGGAGGCAAGAATCCCCACCAGGATAACATGGCAGGCCCAGAAAAGGGTGCTGGAAAGGACCCACAGATCCCCCACCGCCAACTCGACGTGTTGGGCACCGCTCAGGATATAGGTTCCGAAAAAGCAGCAGAGTGAGGCCGGCCAGATCGAAAAATGGACCTTGCGGCGCAGCACCAGCAGGCCAAGCACCGGAACCAGAGGGACATAGAGGGCGGTGAGAAAACCGGAATTGGTCACGGTTGTCCGCTGAATACCGTGTTGCTGTAATGCCGCAGCGGTAAAGAGGACCATTCCCACCGCCAGCAGACCGAACAGGTCGCGGCGGTCGAGTCGACGGTCATTATCCTGCACCATTCGCCGGTACTGTCGCACAGCAAAAGGGAGAACCACCAGTGCCCCGACCAGGAAGCGGGCGCCGGTAAAGGTAAGGGTGCCCAGTTCGCCGGTACCGATCTGCTGGACCACAAAACTGGAACCCCAGATCATTGCCGCCAGAAGCAGCAGGGTATTGGCCTGTAATCGAGTCATGGTAAAGATGAGCCCCTGTCCAAATGACCGCTGTTACCGCTGTAGATGACGAGAAATATGCCGCCCTCTGCCTGAAGAGGGCATCGGCACGGCGGGAAGTATACAGAGAGTTGATGAATTTACAAGATCTTCCGCGCGCTGGCCGACCGGTTCTGGCTGGAAAAACTAGGATAGCCCAGCCAGGATTGTTTTCTTTTTTACGCCAATTTTCCTTTCATGTGAAATAGAGTTTGACTTTCAAACGACACAAAGGAATACTCACCAGGAAACTGGCAGATCCTTACTCACCTCTGCAGGAGGCCGGCACCCATGGATTCTCTCTCCGAACGGCAACACCGGATTCTCGGGTTGGCCAGGGAAAACGGGCGGGTCGAGGTGGACGAACTGGCCAGCTCTTTCAAGGTATCGCCGCAGACTATCCGCAAGGACCTCAACGACCTCTGTGACAAACAGCTTCTGCAAAGAATTCACGGCGGGGCAATTGTCGGCTCGGGCATCGAAAATGTCAGCTACGAGGCACGACGGCTTCTCGCCCCGGCCGCGAAAAAGGCGATCGGCAAAAAGGCGGCAGAGCTGATTCCCGACCACAGTTCCTTGCTGATCAACATCGGTACGACCACCGAACAGGTCGCCCATTCACTCCGCGACCATCGTGGCCTGCTGGTGATCACCAACAACATCAATGCCGTTGAAATAATGAAACATTTCCTTGGCATTGAGCTGATCATCGCCGGTGGCCAGGTACGCCGTGCCGACGGTGGGATCATCGGGGGTGCGGCTGTTGACTTCATCAACCGCTTCAAAGCCGACTATGCGGTAATCGGGGTATCAGCAATCGACGAGGACGGTTCCCTGCTCGATTATGACCTGCGCGAAGTGCGGGTTGCCCAGGCGATCATCCGCAATGCCAGGCAGATCATTCTCGTTGCCGATGCGATGAAACTGCAACGGAGTGCGCCGATCCGGATCGCCCACATTTCCCAGATCAACAGCATCGTCAC
>JAZBOD010000100.1:0-3267 GCA_036350955.1 Desulforhopalus sp.
GTCTCGAGATTCTTCCTGCGCCGCACTATCAGCACCAGCGGATCGACTTTTTTGGTAACAGCGTGCAGATGTTCATGGTCCAGCATCCGCACAGCGAACTGCAGATGACTGCGGTAAGCGAGGTGGAAACCAGGCCGCTGCCGGTACCGCGAACGGAGCTCACCCCACCGTGGGAGGATGTCGCCACCAGCCTTGCCCAGCCGGCTGGAGTCGAGGACCTTCAGGCCTGCCAGTTCCTTTTTGCCAGCCCGCTGATTTCGCTGGATGAGGCGGTAACTGCCTATGCCCGGAAATCCTTTTTTCCCGGTCGGCCGATTCTTGCCGGGGCCCTTGATTTAATCGGCCGGATCTTTGCCGACTTTCACTACGACAAGGCTGCGACGACCGTCGATACTTCGGTTGCCGAAGTGCTTTCCAGCCGCAAGGGGGTTTGTCAGGATTTTGCCCACCTCTGTATCAGTGGCCTGCGCGGTATCGGCCTGGCCGCCCGGTATGTCAGCGGCTACCTGGAGACAATTCCGCCACCTGGAAAAGAAAAAATGGTCGGTGCTGACGCCTCCCATGCCTGGCTGGCGCTTTATGTGCCAGGTCTGGGCTGGGTTGACCTCGATCCCACCAATAACCTCATCCCGGCGGAACGGCACATCACGCTTGCCTGGGGTCGCGATTACGGCGATGTCACCCCGGTAAAGGGGGTGGTGATGGGTGGTGGGGTGCACAGCCTGAAGGTCACCGTCGACGTGGTGGCCCGGGTCTAACAGCTGACCATTCCGGCAACAGGTTCCTCTCCCCTCTCCCGGGCATTTCAGCCGGTTTCTTTCTGTTTGGTTGAGCCGAGATTACCCGTGGGCCGCTCAGCCCCTTCGAAGGGCGGCGACAATTGCTCGAAGGAACAGATCTATCGTTATTTCCTATCGATAGGCAAGTAACGATCACTGTTCTGCGGTTGACAAAACCGGCCTGGTTGGCTAGCTTGCACAGCCGCGCGGGTGACGGCCGGCTCGAGAAAAAGGTCCTGGTGCAGAGGCCAGAAGGGGTGAGTGTTATGGAACTCTATTTCAAATGTCCGGTGGTCGATCAGCTCTTCTCAACCAGCGAGTACGCGATGCTTGAAAACTATGGCGTCCACCCGGACGGAGAGGGTGGGAAGGTGCTGCTTGGCAGGGTCGGGCTGACTGGCTCCTGCCCGCTTTGCGGCGGGCAACACAACTTCCGGGTGGATGAGGTGATCTGCCCATTGAGAGTTGCCGATGGACAATGATCCTGTCGCCTTGACCCGTTGCGTCAAAGGGGGTGGCTGAGCCGCGAAACTCGCTCCGGGGGACCTGGAGCAGGTGCTGCACGGGCTGGATTTTCCTAGCGACGAAAGGGTACTGATCGGGACGGCGACTGCGGATGATGCGGGGGTCTACAAAATTTCCGATGACCTCGCCCTGATCCAGACCGTCGACTTTTTTACCCCGGTGGTCGATGACCCTTACGATTTCGGCAGAATCGCCGCCGCCAATGCGCTCTCTGATGTCTATGCGATGGGCGGAGTACCGAAAACCGCATTGAACATCGTGGCCTACCCGATGGAGCGCTTCGGCCCGGAAATCCTCCGGGCGATGCTGGCTGGAGGAGTGGCAAAGCTGCGCGAGGCGGAAACGGTGCTGCTTGGCGGGCACAGTGTTGAAGATGAGGAGTTGAAGTACGGTCTTGCGGTGACCGGTTTTGTCCACCCGGGACGGATCAGGGCCAATCAGGGGCTGCGGGTTGGTGATTGCCTGATCCTTACCAAACCCCTTGGCACCGGGATCATCAATACCGCAGTCAAGGCTGGGCTGGCTGGACCGGCAACGGTCCGGCGAGTGACTGAGCTGATGGCCACCCTGAACCGGCGGGCAGCCGAAGTGATGGCCGATTTTGCCGTATCCGCCTGCACCGACGTTACCGGCTTTGGTCTTCTCGGCCATCTCGCGGAGATGGTCTGCGGGACTGGGCTCTCGGTGAAAATCGACAGCCGCATGGTTCCGGTGCTTGCCGAAGCGATGGAGTTCGCGGCGATAGGTCTTGTCCCGGTGGGGGCACACCGCAACCGGGCCTTTCGCCAGGGGATGGTGGTTCTTCCAGCGGATTTTGACCCGGTGCTCCGTGATGTCCTCTATGATCCGCAGACCTCAGGTGGTTTGTTGATCGGTTGCAGCGAAAAAGATGCCGCCGCTCTCCAGGTCAGACTCGGCGAAGAAGGGATTGAGGAGGCGGCAGTTGTCGGGGTTGTTGAAACCGAAGAAATAGAGAGGATAGTTCTTGTCTGAGGAGGGAAAAGAGATGTCACCAACCATCGATACCAGGGGCTTGACCTGTCCCGCCCCGGTCTTGCTGATCAAGGATACGCTTGAGCGGGATAATCCGCTGGCTATGACGGTGCTTATTGATAACGAGGCCTCCCTGGAGAATGTCAGCCGGTTTCTTGGCAGCCGTGGCTATGCCGTCCACCACACCGCCAGGGAGGGAGACTATCTCCTCACCGCAAGCCGCGACGGCTCGGTGGCCAAGGCAACCCCTGCTGCCGAAGCAGCCCCGGTGGCCCGAACTGCCGGTCGGCAAAAGATCCTGGTGCTCATTGCCAGTGACCGATTCGGCAACGGCGATGACCTGCTTGGCGAAAAGCTTATGGTCAACTATCTGAAGACATTAAAAGAGTTCGGAGATGATCTCTGGCAGGTGATTTTTATCAATAGTGGGGTGAAGTTGACCATCGGTTCTTCGCCGGTGCTTGCTGAACTCCAGGAGTACGAAAAAAATGGGGTGATCGTGCTTGCCTGCGGCACCTGTCTTGAACATTTTCGCCTGACTGCGGCCAAGGCGGTCGGCGGCAGCACCAATATGCTCGATATCGTCACCGCCAGTCAACTGGCCGATAAGGTGATCAGTATCGGTTAGCCATTCTTCCACCCCCTCCTTTTTGCCCACCCTTTGCCCGGGAAGTCCCCGGCGGAGGGTGGGCAATTCCTTCCTGATTATCAGCTGTGGTGGATAGTTTTTACCCAGGTTGCTCGGTTTCTCGGCTCCTGACAGAGTTCCATTTTTTAAAATGTCTATTTTTTCAGCCACTTGTCTTTTTCTCATTTTTTGGCACCAGTATTGCTTAAAAGATGGCAGGAAGAGACCGGAGCAGAAACCGGAAAAGACAATAACCCCCAAAAACGGCGGCCAGGCTCGGTCGCCAAAGGAGAATGGTCATGAAAAAGCAGCTGGTAGGAATTGCCCTGATTGGTCTATTGA
>JAZBOD010000101.1:0-5444 GCA_036350955.1 Desulforhopalus sp.
CTGACAGGATTTTACGACCCGAAGGCCTTCATCATCCACGCGGCGTCGCTGCGTCAGGGTTTCCCCCATTGCGCAATATTCCTCACTGCTGCCTCCCGTAGGAGTCTGGTCCGTGTTTCAGTTCCAGTGTGGCGGATCATCCTCTCAGACCCGCTAACCATCGTCGCCTTGGTAGGCCATTACCCCACCAACAAGCTAATGGTACGCAAGCTCATCCCGACACGGTAGCTTTCAAGAAGAGGCCACCTTTCCCGGTAAACCGGGGTATCCGGTATTAGCACACCTTTCGGTGAGTTATTCCAGATGTCGGGGGAGATAACTTACGCGTTACTCACCCGTGCGCCACTCTACTAGGTTTCCGAAGAAACCGTTCGCGTTCGACTTGCATGTGTTAAGCACGCCGCCAGCGTTCGTTCTGAGCCAGGATCAAACTCTCCAGTTTGATATCCCTAACCGGTTTCCCGGTTCTTTATACAAAAGAGCTCATAATTCCAAGAATTACGAAAACAGCTCAAATGACCTCACCAAGGAGGCCAACTTGGGCCCGTTTGCTGGTTGTTGTTATTCAGTTTTCAAGGATCATTACCCCCAAACCAACCACGGCCGGGGCGGCGGTGCGAAACCGCGCTGAGCAGCATACATTACTGTAGGCCAACCACTCTGTCAATCTGATTTTTATCCCCTCAATCAATCCCCGCCAGCTACCCACCAAACTATACCCGGAAGAGCAGCTGGTCATGACTCAAGGACCGCGGCAAACTACTTGAGCGGGCCGTGCTTGTCAACAAGAAATTGTCCTGTTTTGGTTTATTTTCAGGTTGTCCGGGATGCTTTCTCGAAAATATTCGTACAAACCTTTAATCGTTGGCGAGTTTTTTCTTGCAGGCAGGCTTGAATTGTTATCGCTTGACGGCTATTATGAGGGGTTTGCCACCTGTTGATTATTGCTCTGCAACTGATCTATAGGAGGATTGGCTACCTTGCGCTGATCGAGGCGTACGCCATGTGAGGAACAGAGCTGCATATTACCATGGCGTGCCGGGGAAGGTTTTTTCTTACATCTCATTGAGGAAAACATGAACGTTTCTGTTTTTGGAGTTGGTTACGTTGGGCTGGTACAGGCTGCAGTACTCGCCGATGTCGGTCACAGTGTCTGCTGCATCGATATTGATGCAGAGAAGATTGAAGGGTTGAAGAACGGGATAATTCCGATTTACGAGCCGGGGCTGGCTGACCTGGTCCTGACCAACTTCAACAAGGGGCGTCTCTCTTTCACCACTGATCCCCGCCAGGCGGTGGGCCACGGTGAACTGCAGTTTATTGCCGTCGGGACACCACCTGATGAGGATGGCAGCGCAGATCTCCAATATGTTCTTGAAGTTGCAGGAAAGATCGCCTCCCTTATGGAATCTTCGAAAATCATCATCGATAAGTCAACGGTGCCGGTGGGGACGGCTGACAAGGTTCGGGCAAGGATCACCGAAGTGCTGCAGCAGCGCCAGTTGGCAATTCCTTTTGAAGTTGTCTCCAATCCGGAATTTTTAAAAGAAGGTTCGGCTCTTGAAGACTGCATGCGGCCGGAACGAATCATTATCGGTACCGGGAGCGCCGAGGTTGAAGAGAAGATGCGTGAACTCTACGAGCCTTTCAGCCGGAGCCATGACAAAATTCTGGTGATGGATGTCCGCAGTGCCGAGTTTACCAAGTATGCAGCAAACTGCATGCTCGCCACCAAGATCTCTTTCATGAACGAAATGGCCAACCTTGCCGAAAGGCTTGGGGTAGATATAGAACAGGTCCGCAGAGGGATTGGCTCAGACTCGCGGATCGGCTACCAGTTCATCTACCCCGGCTGCGGATATGGCGGTTCATGTTTTCCTAAAGATGTTCAGGCGCTTGAACGCTCGGCACGGGCAATTGGCTATGAAGCCCGTATTCTCAGAGCCCTTGAAGCGGTTAATCTGCAGCAGAAAGAGCGGTTGTTTGCCCATATCGCCTCATTTTATCCAGAGGGAGTCTCCGGGAAAACCTTTGCCCTGTGGGGATTGGCTTTTAAACCGAATACCGACGATATGCGCGAGGCATCCAGCCGGGTACTGCTTGAGGCCTTGTGGCAGGCCGGTGCCAGAGTGCAGGCTTATGATCCTGAGGCGATGGAAGAGGCGCAACGTCTCTACGGTACCCGTGACGACTTTACCCTGATGGGCACCAAAGAGGCGGCACTTCACGGCGCTGATGCCCTGGTCATCGTTACCGAGTGGAAGTCCTTCAGGGTCCCGGACTTTCAACAACTGCACCAGGAGTTAAAAGACCGGGTAATTTTTGACGGTCGCAACCTCTATGATCCGGTGCGTATGGAAAAGGTGGGACTGGCATATTATGGAATTGGCAGAGGGCGCTCATTGCAGAACCGCACCGAATGCCTGCCAATGGAGAGAGAGGGATGAAGAAAATTGCGTTGATCACCGGCATTACCGGACAGGATGGGGCCTATCTCGCCGAGTTTCTCCTTGGCCGCGGCTACGAGGTTCATGGGATTAAGCGGCGGGCCTCCCTCTTTAACACCGACCGGATTGATCATCTGTATCAGGATCCGCATGCTGCTGACCGAAACTTTATTCTTCACCATGGTGATCTGACCGACAGTTCGAGTCTTATTCATATCATCGGCAAGGTTCGTCCTGATGAAATCTATAACCTCGCCGCGCAGTCCCACGTCGCGGTCTCTTTTGAAGAACCGGAATATACCGCCAACTCCGATGCCCTCGGTACACTGCGGGTTCTTGAAGCGATCCGCATTCTCGGTCTTGCCAGCACCACCAGGTTTTACCAGGCTTCAACCTCGGAACTTTTCGGCAAGGTTCAGGAGGTACCACAAACCGAAAAGACCCCCTTTTATCCACGTTCTCCCTATGCCGTAGCGAAAATGTATGCCTACTGGATCGTGGTGAACTACCGGGAAGCGTATAATATCTACGCCTGCAACGGCATTCTCTTCAATCACGAGTCTCCACTGCGTGGTGAAACCTTTGTCACCCGGAAGATTACCCGGGCCCTGGCAAGGATTTTCCTGGGCCTCCAGGATTGTCTCTATCTCGGCAACCTTGATGCCCGCCGTGACTGGGGGCATGCCCGTGATTACGTCGAAATGCAATGGTTGATGCTGCAGCAGAACCAACCCGAGGATTTTGTCATCGCCACAGGTGTGCAGCACTCGGTTCGCGACTTTGTTAACGCCGCAGCGGCAGAACTGGGTCTGGTTCTGCGCTGGGAGGGCCAGGGGGTGGAAGAGAGGGGAATTCTTGACACCGTGCCGCAGGGAATTGCCGAGAACAGCCTGCGGGCAGGGCAGGTGGTGGTTCGCGTCGATCCCCGCTATTTCCGCCCCACCGAGGTGGAGAGTTTATTGGGTGATCCGCGAAAAGCCAAAGAAAAACTGGGCTGGCAGCCGAAAACATCCTTTGCCGACCTGGTCGCCGAGATGATGCGTTACGATCTCGAGGAGGCGAGGCGGGATGAACTGTGCCGCAATGAGGGTTTTTCGGTGCTCAATCATCACGAATAACCTCAGTCCGACCCGGATTTTCCATCGGCCTGGCCAGGGATTGCCTCTGTCGGCCTCTCCGGTTGCCGTAGGCTGGGTTTACGCACCTTTTTGTGCCCAGTGGAGTATTGCTGGTTGGTGCGCAGTGCGCACCCTACAATGAGCTGCTGGCCGAAGCGCCGCAGCTGGAGGTAAGGCCAGGCAGGCTGGGCAAGAGGATTTTTCTATAAAATTTCCGGGCTCCACCGGGAGGGTGCCGAGATGGCAGCTATGCAAAAAGAGCGAATCTATATTGCCGGGCACCGGGGGATGGTTGGTTCGGCGATTTGCCGAGAGTTAAACCGGATCGGCTGCAGCCAGCTGATCACCCGCAGCCATGGTCAACTCGATCTCACCGAACAGGCGGAAGTCCGCGCTTTTTTTGCTCAAGAGCAGATCGACAGGGTAGTACTCGCTGCCGCCAGGGTAGGGGGAATCCATGCCAACAATACCTACCCGGCGGAATTCATTCATGCCAACCTGATGATAGAGGCCAACGTCATCCATGAAGCCTGGCGGGCTGGGGTGCGCCATCTGCTCTTTTTGGGATCATCCTGTATCTACCCTAAACTGGCCCAGCAACCGCTTAAGGAGGAGTACCTCCTTACCGGGCCACTGGAACCGACCAACGAAGCCTATGCGGTTGCCAAAATTGCTGGTATCAAGATCTGCGAAGCCTACAATCGGCAATACGGCACCTCCTTTCGCTCGGTGATGCCGACTAACCTCTTTGGCCCGGGTGATAATTACCACCTCGAAAACAGCCACGTCATTCCGGCGATGCTCCGCAAATATCATCTTGCCCGCCTGGCGGAGATCGGCAATGCCGAAGAGATCGCCAAGGATGAGGCGCGCCATGGAAGAATTCCCGACGAGGTTTGTCAGGCGATTGGCTACCGGCGACAGAGTTGGTCACTGGAGAAGAACAGGGAACCGGAGGTGGTGCTGTGGGGGAGCGGTACGCCGCGTCGGGAGTTCCTCCATGTAGACGACATGGCCGCAGCCAGTATCCATGTGATGGGGCTGGAGCAGAGTCTGTTCTCCGGCGACAACCCCTCTTTTGTCAATGTTGGTACCGGTGATGATCTGACTATTGCCGAGGTTGCCGGGCGGATTGCCCGCCTGGTAGGTTTTACCGGGAAGACGGTCTACAATTCAGCCCACCCGGACGGCACCCCCCGCAAACTTCTTGATACCAGCCGGCTCACCGCCCTTGGTTGGCAGCCGCGCCTCAGCCTCGACGAAGGGCTGGCCGATGCCTATCGCGCCTACTGCGAGGAGAGTGCAGCTGCCAGCTGAGGCCCCAACCGAAAAATGCCCTTTTTTTCGAGAGCTTGGTTATGCTGGAAATGACCGGCTACTCCTCAATTCTTCGCCGAAACCGGCGGATCATATCCTGGCGAATCACTGCGTGGTCCAGGTCGAATATGTCTCTGGGGAAGAGGAGTTCCATTACCCCGGAGTCAAAAATCCGTCGGACCTCATACTCGTCGTGACTGACCTCTTTTTTGTACATGTAGTTGAGCCAGGAACGGTTGGTGTGGATGATGAATTCGACCCGCATCCCGCCGAGACGGGCAAAAAACTTCATCATCTCCGTTCGAGGGCTGGAGCCGGTGGCGGTAGTGCGGTAGGATGAGCTGCCACTGAGGGTATCGGAGATATCTTCGAGGACCATTAGGCTGTCTGCCCGGGCGGCACTCCGGGTAAGATGGAGCTGAAAGGTTTTGATGTCGGCCACCGAGTCGAGCACTGCCATCAGACCCAACTCATCGTCGACTGCCACTGCCGGATTTTTTTGATTCTTGCGGAGCAGTTTGAGGACTTTGGCTTCGGGGGGTTTCTTGCGGATCGAAACGTA
>JAZBOD010000102.1:0-2192 GCA_036350955.1 Desulforhopalus sp.
CAATGCCATCGATAATGTCGACCGGCTGGTTCACTATTATCAGTATCTCTACCAACTGCACAACAATTTCGTCAGCTTTCAGGACTTTTACACCCCGGGGGCGATGGCCATCTTTCAGGCCGGAACCCTTTATCTTGACGGCAGAAGTTGTGAACTCTGTGTCAGGGTCGATGACCCGGAAAAGCACAGCACCCTGGCCACTCTCAGCCAGACCTATCTCGCCTACTGTCAGTGCCGCCGGCGAAAAGGCGAAGAGACCATGTACATTGCCGTCGCCCTGACCGACGGTGACGCAGACAATATCCGGGTGGGACGAAACGGGGTATTTTACGATCGAAAAGGCGAGGATTGGGATGCGACCATCGTCAAAATCCTCGAACACCCGATCAGCATCCGCCAGGCCTTTTTGTCGCCGTATAAACGTATCGGCCGAATGATCGGCGAGCAGATCGAAAAATTGGCCGCATCCCGGGATAAGGCGGTGGACGACCGGGCTGCAAAGGCCATTGCTGCATCCTCAGCCGCAGGCGATCCTGCCAAAGCAATGCCGGCACCTTTTGACGTGGCCAAATTTGCCGGGATATTTGCCGCCATCGGCCTGGCGGTCGGTGCTCTCGGTACCGCATTTGCATCGATGGTAACCGGCTTTCTCTCGCTGGTGTGGTGGCAGGTTCCCATTGCCTTTGCGGTAATTATCATGGCAATTTCCGGGCCGTCGATGGTCATCGCCTGGCTCAAACTTCGCCAGCGCAATCTTGCGCCGATCCTCGACGCCTGCGGCTGGGCGATCAACACCCAGGCAAAAATCAATATCCCCTTTGGCACATCTCTCACCGCCATGGCCAGGCTGCCGGCAGGGGGGCGGCACCTGGAGAAAGATCCCTTTGCCGATAAAAAGGTGATGTGGAAAATTTGGCTGGCTTTGCTGGTGGTAATCGCCGTTCTTGGCCTTTCCTGGTATTACGGGCTTTTCTCCATCAGCCTCCAGTCGTTATGGCCATGAGCTAAGGGGGCTCTGTCGGGAAAGGCCTTCTTTGGGCAGGTCGAGGAAGAGATGCTGCTTTGCCGCCATCTCGGCAACGATAAAGTCAATGGTTACCCGGACCCTGGCAATCTGCCGCGAGTCCGGGTTGACCTGCAGCCAGAAGGTTCTTTCGGCGCTTAGCTGCGGCAGCACCGGGACTAGGCGCGGTTCGGAGTGGGCGATGAAATAGGGGAGGATACCGATTCCGTTATTGGCCAGGATAGCGTACATCTGGCCGACCAGGGTGGAACTGCGGAACTGGGCGCGCAGTCCCGGGTGAAACTCGTTAATAAAATCCAGATCCTGATCGTAGAGCAGTTCGTCGATATAGCCGATGGTCCGGTGTCGACGGAGATCCTCCCTGGCCTGCACCGTGGGCTTTTCCGCCAGGTATTTGGCGGTGGCAAAAAGGCCCAGCCGGTAACGGGTCAGCTTCTTGACAATAACTTTGCCCGCCGTTGGCCGGCGCACCGTAATGAGCACATCAACCTCCCGTCGGGCGAGGCTGTAATACATCGGTACGGCGATCAGTTCGACCTCAAGCGACGGGTGCATCCCCTGCAATTCCCCGAGACAGGAGGCAAGAAAGCAGTGCCCCAGACCGTCAGGGGCACTCACCCGGATCGCCCCGGCCAGCTGATTGTTCCTCCCTGAGACATCCTCTTCAAGACAGAGCACCGTGGTTTCCAACTGCTCGGCATAGGGCAGCAGTTTTTCCCCGGCCGGAGTCAGCCGGCAACCCTTTTCGGTGCGGGTAAACAGCTGGGTCTGCAGAGCGCTTTCCAGACTGGAAAGGCGTCTGGACACCGTACTGTGGGTTACCTTCAGTTCGGCACCTGCCGCGACAAAGGTGTGGGTGCGGCAGAGCACCAGAAAAACCCGCATATCATCCCAGTCCAGGTTCATTGCCTTCCATTCCCCTTTTGATGTTGATTTTTGCACACCTGTTGCGAAATATCCGCCGTAGACTGTTAATTAATATATGTCTACAGTGAAATCAACCGCAGAACATTGGGAGCACCACCGAAGCCATCAACCGGGAGGCAAATCATGAAACCGAACACCCTCGACCAACGGAAAACCTCAAAAGAACAAGGGTCACTCGAGAGCCACCTGGAACGCGGCAGGCAACTGCATTCCGCCGCGGTCTATACCTTCTGCGCGCTGC
>JAZBOD010000103.1:0-3703 GCA_036350955.1 Desulforhopalus sp.
AGCAATAGTTTCTTCATCCTCATCTCCTTATTCTGAAGTATTTATGGTTGGGGGGCGTCCCCGTCTACGCGTTTTTTCCCCGGCTGCCATAATCTGGGGCCGAAGCTCAATTATACTCAGGAGAAATTCCTGTCACCTGGGCTGAGATTCCTGCCGACAGAGCCGGCACATGCTCTGGGCAGTACGGTGGTCACAACCCATCTTGCGTAACAAACTCCACCAAGAAACTCAAGAAGAATCGTACGACAACGAAGGCCTCGCCTCACCTCCCAGAGGATTGGCACCCGCGGAAAGTTCTCCTTGAATTTCTCGCTCGAGTAGGACATTGTAGCGCCACACCTCAGCCATTGCCGAATCAATCTCAACCAGGATCGACCATGAAAAAGAAAATAGTTGTTGCCGGCTCGCTGGCCTACGACCGGATCATGAATTTCCCGGAAAAATTTTCCGACCATATACTCCCCGACCAGATCCACAACCTCAATGTCTGCTTCCAGGTCAACGGGGTAACGGAAAATTTCGGTGGTACCGCCGGCAACATCGCCTACGCCCTGAAATTGATGGGGGAGGACCCGGTGATTTCGGCAACCATCGGCAGTGACCACCACAACTATTATGCCTGGCTCGACCAGAACCGGATTTCCCGCGAGGCAATCAAGGCCATCCCCGGGGAACTGACCGCCGGCGCATATATCACCACCGATACCGGGAACAACCAGATCACCGGCTTCAACCCCGGCGCAATGAAGCACTCCTCCTCCCTGGACATTGCCGCCCTCGACCCGGCCACTCACCTCCTCCTGGTCTCTCCGGGCAATCTCGAGGATATGATCGAGTATCCGAAAAAATGCCAGGCAGCCGGCCTTGACTACGTCTTTGACCCTGGCCAGGCCCTGCCAATGCTCCGTGCCCGGGACCTGATTGAGGTGATCAACGGTTGCCTGATACTGATCGTCAACGACTACGAATTCAACCTCATTCAGGATAAAACCGGTCTCAGCCGGGAAGAGCTGCTGGCTCTTGCCGAAAGCAGCATCATCACCCTCGGCGAAAAAGGTTCGGTGGTCTACACTGCCGGTGAACAGCTGGAGATCCCATCGTTCCCCGCCGTCCGAGTCGTTGACCCGACCGGGGCAGGCGACGCTTACCGGGGCGGCTTGCTCAGTGGTCTGATCAACGGTTGTGACCTGCGGGAGAGCGCCATCCTCGGCAGCGTCTGTGCCTCCTTTGCCGTGGAGAGCCGCGGGACTCAGGTTTACCGTTTCAGCCAAGAGGAGTTTACCCAGCGGCGGCAGGGCACACGGCAAACCGACTAGCCGAGTTTCTCCAGGATCCAGAGGAGGTTCTCGCCGAGGATCCGCATGGTCTTCATCCCCTCCTCGTCATCGATCACCTCGCCCTTTTCCGGGCCGTGGCCGATATTCCAGGAATTTGAGCCGACCACGATCATCTGGGAACTCAGGAAAAAGTGGTTCATCGTATCAAAGGCATGGATTGCCCCGCTACGCCCTGCAGCAACCACCGCCGCCCCCAGTTTACGCCGGTACATATCGCCATTGGCCTTGCCGACCATCGCGCTGCGGTCGATGAGGGCCTTCATCTCGCTGGAAACGTCGGCGACATAGGCCGGTGAACCAAGCAGCACGGCATCCGCCGCAGCCATCTTGGCAATGCAGTCATTGACAATGTCCTTTTTCAGGACACACATCCGGTTTTTTTCCAGCGAGCAGACAAAGCAGGACATGCAGCCCCTGATCTCCTGCCCAGCCAGTTCAACCAGCTCGGTTTCGATGCCGGCGGCGGTCAACGGCTTGAGCACGGCCTGGAGCAGCAGTGCGGTGTTTCCTTCCCTGCGGCCGCTGCCGCAGAATGCCACAACGTTCATCTTGTTCTCCAGATAAGGTTAGCGGCGGGCCAGTGCCAGCCTGATCGCCAGGCCGACAAAGAGCAGCCCGGAGAGACGGTTCAGGAGTAACTGGGCCCGGGCTGAGCGCCTGAGCAGTGCGCCA
Organism: Desulforhopalus sp.; assembly: GCA_036350955.1. Taxonomy (GTDB): domain Bacteria; phylum Desulfobacterota; class Desulfobulbia; order Desulfobulbales; family Desulfocapsaceae; genus Desulforhopalus_A. Next base: position 2,010 of record JAZBOD010000103.1, read on the forward strand.
ACACTGCCGGCCAGCAGACTGATCGCCCCGAAAATGAGGATAGTGGCCGCGATAAACAGCAGGCCGAGCAGGAGGATCTGCGGCAGGAGCGCACCCCGGTCGGGATCGGTAAACTGCGGCAGAAAGGCGAGGAAGAACAGCGACACCTTCGGGTTGGTAAGATTCATGAAGATCCCCCGCCGGTAGAGCCGGGCAAAACTCTGCACGGCTAGCTGGTCATTGCCTGCCGCCGCAGTTCCCGCCCGGAATGCCTGCCAGGCAAGATAGAGCAGATAGGCGGCGCCGAGGTATTTGAGCAGGGCAAAAGCCACGGCGGAGGTCTGGAAGAGCGCGGCCACGCCAAGGGCGACCGCAGCAGTATGGCCGAGCAGGCCGGTACACAGCCCGAGGGTTACCGCCAGACCGGCAACCCTGCCATGCTGCACCGCTTGGGCAAGGACAAAGAGGTTATCCGGGCCGGGGGCGAGGGCGAGGAGGACCGAGGCGGTCCAGAACACCAGCAGGCTGTCAACCGGCAGCATCAGCTCGCCCTGAGCCCCTGCGCCCTAAGCCAGGGGCGGTGCTCAGCCATGCATCGCCTGTATCTTTGCCTTGATATCGGCCACAGCCAGCCCCTGGTGGGGGAGCTGCTCGGCAATCCCTCCCCTGCCCGGCCGGCTGGTGCCGAGGTTGCCGTAGCGCGGGGTCAAACCTCTTTCCAGCAGCCAGGTGCCGTAACGCATACCCAGGCCGGTCCGGGTGTTCTGGCTCTCGACCACCAGGACAAAGGGGCTGCGGCCGATCCGCCCGAGCATCTCTTCGTCAACCACATTGAGGGTTGGCTTGTTGATCAGCCCGACCCGCAGGCCGGCTTCCCGCAGTTGGAGCACCGCGTCCAGGCAACGGTAGGTCATTTCGCCGTAGCTGACCACCCAGCCGTCTTCTCCCTCGCGGACCACTTCGTCACGGCCCGGCTCAAAACGGTAGTTATCGCCGTAGAGCATCCCACCCTGGTCGTCAAGCAGGCAGGGGGTGGCCGAACGGGTGGAAAAGACGAAGCGCAGGCCTGGGTCGTGAAAAATCCTCGGCAGCATCGCCTTGAGCTGAAGAATATCGGCCGGAAAATAGAGCCGGGTAAGATCCCCCTCGACGAGGGCATTGTCGGCAAAAAAATTGTTGATCCCGAAATGGCAGGTATTGTCGGCCATGTCATCGATGCCGGCGTGGGAAAAATGGGCGAGAACATTGGCGTGATTGAGGCGGGCCATGGTGATTTCCGACACCACCATTTCAAGAAAGGCGGAAAAGGTGCCGAAAATCCCCTGGCGGCCCGGTTCTGAGCCAAAACCGGCGGACACCGAGTAGTTATTGCGCTCCATAATCCCGCCGCTGACATAGACCTCCGGGTGCCGTTTGCCGATGTGGTGCAGACCACAGGAACCTTCGAGATCGGAGTCGATCACCAGCACTTTTGCCGCCGGGTCTTCCAGACCATCGAGAATATCACAGACCACCTTGCCGAAATCGTCACGGACCTTCCCGGTCTCCTTGGTACTGCCGAGATGGCCGGTTGCGACGGCACCGGGAAGGGGGCTTTCGAGCATCGCCACCGCCTGGTTAAGGCCCCTGGCCTTAAGGTAATCGATGGCCAGTTTGACCGGAATGACATCGTGGCCTTTGGGGGTCCCTTCAATGCCGGCAATGCCGACTGCCAT
>JAZBOD010000104.1:0-2704 GCA_036350955.1 Desulforhopalus sp.
AACGGTCGCCTCGGTCATTTCGTACATCAGCTGTTTTTCTTCACCAACACTCAGCCCGCCGATGGCGTAGCCGTCAAAGCCGATATCGATCAGCGCAGCAGCGTGTTCACGGCGCAGGTCGGCATACATCCCGCCCTGAACGATGCCGAACAGCAGGCGGTCGCGACGGCTGTGCTCCTGGCGGCAGCGCCTGGCCCAACGGGTGGTGAGATCGGTTGCCCTGACCGTCTCTTCCCGACTGGCCGGATAGGGAATGCAGGTGTCGAGGCACATCATGATATCCGACCCCAGCGCCTGCTGGACCCGGATCGCTTCCTCAGGGCTGAGAAACAGTTTGGCGCCGTCGAGGTGGGAGCGGAAAGCCGCCCCTTCCTCGGTAATTTTTGCCAGTTCCTTAAGGCTGAAGATCTGAAAGCCGCCGCTGTCGGTGAGGATCGAGCCGGACCAATTCATGAAACGGTGCAGGCCGCCGAGCCGTTCAATCAGTTGGTGGCCGGGACGGATGAAGAGATGGTAGGTATTGCCGAGGATGATCCTGGCGCCCATCTCCTGCAGATTGTCGGTAGTGACCGCCTTTACCGTCCCCTGGGTGCCGACGGGCATGAACACCGGAGTCTGGAATACCCCCTGTCGGGTATGGACTTCGCCACGACGGGCGGAACATTCCGAGGAGCGGCGGTGAAGAGTGAAGGGGGAACGGGGCTGCATGGTGTTGGTGCCTGGAATCGGCCGAAAATCCGGCCGCCCGCCTCCAGGGAGGAAGGGCATTTTCAACAATAATCTGGCAAATCAGCGACGAAGCGATCTGTATAGCATTCCCCACCGGTCAATACCAGAAAAAACCGCCCCCTCTTTTGTCGCCAGGTCAGGGGACATCCGGGTAGAACAGCAGTTCTCTTCAATTTTTCTTGCCTTTACGCCATTTTCCTGCATACTTGGAGGAGATGTCACCCCCGCAGAGTTCCTCTTTCAACAACGCTCCACGGCGCAGGGCAAAATCCCCTGCAGCCCAGCAAAACCGGTATACCATGAAAACCGTCGTCATTATTGATAGCCAGGCCGTCGAACTGGCCTCCCTGGTTAACCTCTTTGAACAGTGGCAGAAGGAGATCAACATCCTTACCGCCAGCGAAAATCGGGCCGCGATCAGCATCATCGCCAAGCACCAGGTCGATCTGGTGGTCTGCGACCTCGCTCTGCCCGGTGCCGGCAGCCTCGAAGATCTCTCCCTGCTGACCCACACCTTCCCGAGCATCCCCTGCATCGCCCTGGGCGGGGCACAGGGATCGCTACCGGAGGAGGTGGTCCAGCGTGGCGCCAGCCGCTGCCTGAGCAAGCCAATCGATTCGCATCAGCTCCTCCAATGTGCCGAAGAGCTCCTTGAAACAGCGAGCAGCGGCCCGGTAAAGGGAATTCCGATTCACAGTTTTCTGCAGATGCTTGAGACCGAGGAGAAAACCTGTACCCTTGAGGTCAAACATCGTCACGATACCGGCCGGCTCTTTATCCAGAATGGTGCATTGATCAGTGCCGAAACCGGCAAGCTCAGTGGTGAAGAAGCTGCCCTGGAGATCCTCTCCTGGCAGGAAAATATCGTCCATATCCGCTTTTTCAACGGCCAGCGTCGGCGCCAGATCCACCGTCCACTGATCTCGATCATTATGGAGGCTTTTCGCCTCCAGGAACAGCGTATCCGCCATAACCCAAACGGCTCTGGTGTGAGCGGCGAGCAACTGCCGCTGCGTCACCTGCCAACCATTGGCCGGCGGATCCCGCTTGAGAATGGTGCAAAACTCGACGTCGAGTTTCCTGGTAAAGCGGGAATGGAGGAGTGTACCATGGTCGGAATGCTCCAGGAGCAGTATCTGATCATCACCAATCCGCGTCCGGTAATCGAACGTGAAGCGATCCTTGGTAACGAACAGCGGCTGGTTGTCAAATATCTCCACAAAAACCGGGCGTGGATGTTCAAAACCCAGATTCTCCGGGCGATTAACTCCCCCTCGCCGCTCCTTTTTCTCGACTACCCCGGGGTGATCCACTATCACGAGTTGCGCAAAGCCAAAAGAACTGCGATATTCATCCCCTGCACCTGCCACCGCCAGGAAGATCCGGGGATATATGGTGCCCTGATCGATCTCTCCACCGGAGGCGCCCTCTGCCGGATCAAACGGCAGGAGAGCACCCCTCCGCCGACCTTTGACATTGACGGGATCATTCTTCTCCGCTGCCTCCTGCCCGGGATGAAAGAGGAGCAAAAGATCCACGGCCGGATCCGCCACCTGCGGCTCAACGACCGCGAGCTGCGCATCGGCATTGAATTCGAAGATCTCCAGCCGCAGCTCGCCGACACCATCAGCCGCTATCTGTTCACTCTTGAAGGAACCGGCGGTTGAGAGCAGTTCCACTCCTGCCACGCGAGAAAGCGTTGCGCCAAACTGACAACCTCAGTTTGCGCCCCTCCCCCAACCCCGACCAATCTGCCAACTCAAGGTGGCAGACCCCTCAGGAACCGACTGACCTAATCTTCTGTAATCAATCAAAATAGAAAATCTACTACCCCTGGCATCTCTTTTGCTACTAAGGCTACTGACCAATAAACCTGGCTGCCACGGCCTGACTATTCACCCTTACCGCAAAGAAGATTGCAGGAGGCATCAATGGCTCAAACAGAACAAAACGTGGTTGTCGACCGGGCAAAGAG